>CAZCUL010000286.1:0-3051 GCA_964501475.1 uncultured Verrucomicrobiota bacterium
AGGTTGAAGTCGGGTTGAACGGACGATTCCTTTTGCAGATCGCGATTTGGCAGAAAGCGCCGCCCCACTAAAACCACAAACGCGGTTCCGGCAATGGCCACTGCCAATCCGACCGGAGTGAAATCAAAAACGCGAAACGGTTTCAGCCCGGCGTTCTTGAGCGCGGCGCTGGCAAGAAGATTTGGCAGCGTGGCAAAGAGCGTGGTGAGGCCTCCCAATAAGGCGCCATAAGTGAGCGGCATGAGGAGCTTCGAGGGCGCCCGACCGGTCCGGCGGGCCACATCCATCACCACCGGAAGCATCAAAGCCACAATCCCGATGGTGTTCATGAAAAAGGACATTGAACCCGCCATGGCCATGATGACCGCGATCAGGCGGGCTTCGCTCTTCCCCCCCAGTTTGAGAATGTGTCGGCCAATCAGGTTGGCCACGCCCGTTTGGTAGAGACCGGCGCTGAGAATGAAGATGGCGCAAACGGTGACAACGGCTGGATTGCTGAAGCCGGCCACTGCTTCCCCGGCATCGACCAATCCCGCGATAGCCAGGGCCAGGAGCACCAGGACGGCAACCAGATCAACGCGCAGCTTGCCAGACAAAAAGATGACCGTGGCGACGCCCAGAACAATGAAGACCGAGACAATGTCCGCATTCACTGCTGATCAGGAAAACCAAATCCCGCGCGGATGGCGATTCGAATTTCGAACGAACTGTGGCGAACCATCCCGTTGCGAGGTCCCACCCGGCGACTTCCTCCAACACGTGCCGAAGCACGAAACCAAGCGTCATTGTGCAGACGCGGAACACCGCAATGGCGGACATCACTGCCAGAAGCACCTTGAGCTATCGAGGAATCGAGCCGATTGCTGTGCGCCGCTCAGTTGTCATGACGCCAGAGGCGAGCGACGCGGGCGGCCCAGCGCGTCCGCATTGGGATTAGGCCGCTCAGTCATATGAAATCGTGGTCAATAACCTCTCATCCTTCTCCGTGTAGTAAGAAATTGTCCACCGCTTCGGGTTCGTGTCGGACTGTCGCACGCGGTAACCGTAATGGTCAAACCCGCCGTGGAACTCCATCGTGACGTGATTAGACGTGGCACGGATGTATCGCGGTGAAAGTGACCGAACGAGCGGGGGAACAATCGGGTCTGTCGGCTTGATAAGTGACGATTCGCTGGTGACGGAGCGCGCGATGGCGACGCACGCCGTGGCAATCTGCGAATAATCTGAGCGGCTCTGAAGCGCTCGCCGCTGGTGGGAGCTTCGGAAACCGTCATACACGATTGGTGCGATGAAATGGCCAACGACCAACAGCACACCAACAACCACAACCCCAAGAATGATGATCGCGATTTTACCCATGAGCGTCGAGCGGCCTCATATGTTACTGGGCGTCCTTTCTTGACGCCTTTTTTTACTTCTGGTGAAAAACGAATACTTGCCAACTCCCTGGTCCAGAGGAAAACCCGGCCAAACGGAGGTTACGATTGAAAGGAGCAAATATGTCAGCAAGGGGCTTGGAACTTTTTCTTCCGAACCCGAAGGCCAAGCTGTATCGGGCGATGGTTGATCCGATCACGGAGGACCATTCCCATTGGTAGAGGGTGATTCAAGCGCCGAACCCTCCCAAGGCAGTCCCTCGTCAATCCAGGATTTCAGCAAGGCGACTTCGTCCCGGGTAAGCGCCGGATATTTGCCGCGCTTCGCGAGGGGCGGCATTTCGAGGTCTTCCACCTGGTCGGTCACCATCCGAACCAGTTTGCTGGCGGCACTGTTCCCCGGCTGTAACGCGGGTTCGCCGGATTGCCCCCCTTTCAGGATGGCCTTGCGGCTCGCGATGCTGAACCGTCCCTTCACCCGGTCACCGCCGTGACAGCCGGCGCACGATCGGTCGAGCAGCGGTTCGATGTCGCGGGCAAAATCCACCTTGTGCTTCACGGCAGGCGGTTCTGCGGCACCCGCGGCGACAGCGGCAGGCTTCCGTTCACTCGGAACGTTCATCGCCATCCAGTCCGTCGTGCCGACCATTTCGATCTTCGGCTGGGTCAGGAGCAAAGCCATGGCGGCCCATGCGGTGCCGCCCGCCGAGATCCACTGATCTTTGCCATGGGGGAACGCGCTTTCGAAGTGCGGTTGAAACGGCCAGGCCCGGCTGCGGACGTACCACGAACCGTCCTCAAACTGCGTGCGCAGGAGAAAGCGGGCGCCCTTTTGAAACGCGGGATCGGAAACCGCGACGCCGCCCACCGTGTTCAAGGCCACGAGCGCCTGCCCAGTGGCCCACGAATCAGAGGGCAGGCCGTCGAGCTGCGCCCAGCCGCCATCGGGTTGTTGCTTCTCGATGATGGCCGTGGCCAGGGGACGAAGCCGCTCCTGACCCGCACCGGCCCAGCCCAGCCCCAGCAACTGAAAGACTTGTTGGTTGAAAGTGGCCGGGCTGGCTTTCGCCAGGTAATCGCGCGCCCGCTCGATGCGCCGCTTCAGTTCCGGTTCGCGACCGGCGAGCGGATAGAGTTGGAGCGCGCGGATGGCGAACGCCGCGCCCTGGATGGGGCCATCCTCCATCGGCGGACGATAATCCGCCGCCGGCCACGAGCCGTCGGGCCACTGAGTGGCCGCGAGATACCACACCATGGCCTCGGTCAGCGAATCAGCCGGATAACCCAGCGCCGAGAGCCCCAGCAGACCATATCCGAGCAGGACGGCCGAATCCGGTTGCGGCCGGATCAGTTCGTAGGTTTTGGCAATCTTGTCCGCTTTCTTCCAGTAGCGAACCTGATCCTGCACCTGGCGGGCAATCGACCCTTCATCGACGGGCAGCCCGCGCTCTCGCGCCCAGGCGAAAGCAATCGCGGGCAACGTCTGCTGGTGACAGGAAACGCAAGTCTGCTGTTTGACGATGCCGCTTTGCAGAAAGACGTCCGAGCTCCGCTGCAGCAAGCCGATAGCCCGGATCACCGACTGCCGGATCAGCGGATCCAGGGCCTTGAGGTCGGCGGGCAGTTCGCGGTTCGGAATGCTTTTCTCCTTGCTTGCGGCTGAACCTTCTCGGCC
>CAZCUL010000287.1:0-13609 GCA_964501475.1 uncultured Verrucomicrobiota bacterium
AAATGGCCTTTGGTTGGCGAGAGTGGTTTTTGCAACAAATGCATTTTCACCAATCAAGACGGGCCTTTCGAGTTTTTTGTTTCAATCGTCTCAAATAATCGCGCTTATTGCAGGCCTAGATCTATGGCATGCCATGGTCACGCCAATCGGCACCTCTGAACGGAATTCGCTGATCGAACTCGCGTTTGCCAACATGCACGTCGTGGACGATATCGGGAGTCATCTTACTGCGATAGCGGAACAACTCGGCACCAGCGACGGCGGAGCGCCGTTTGCTTTAATGTACGAAGATTTGCCGACCGACGAGCAAAGGCGGTGGGAGCGGCACCGGCAACTGTTACTGACGCAAAAGGAAATTATCCACGCGATCACTGAAAGTCCGGAGTTTCAGGATTGCTCCAGCGGCCAATGCGAAATCCTTGACTTTGACGGCAACACCTACATCGGCAACATCGCACAAACTGACGCATTGCGTGATAAACTTTTATCAGCACATGTTTAGCGAAAACGTTTCATCAACATTATGATTTATCGAATTTACCCCCCAATCGGCATCGCCCGCCTCGGAAACAGTTCTGAGTTCTTTATCGCCCCGGAGGAACCAGGTTCGCCGGGCAAAGAGTTGCGACCGGACGCTTCGGAAGTGCCGGTAACCGAATACAAGACCGGCGACACGGGCGACCCCCAAACGTCCTTCCAAGTCAAACGCCAAGCCGCGCGATTTCGAGTGTATGAGTTTGATGATGCAGGCGGCGTTGGCAGAGCTGCTGTCCTGCCGGCCGGGGCCGCGTATATCGAATGGACCGTGACCTTGAAAAACAAGAAAGATGCTGCGGTTCGCCCAAACGACCCGCCTCCGTCTCCTCCAGATCGGGTTTCCATCGCTCCCGGACGCGCGAATCGGATGATTGATGCGGGAACAAAAACGATCGGAGCGCCTGGCTCGGGGCGAACCAAAATGGTGGGCAAATACTTGGATACGCACGACGTGGAGCTGGGGCAAATTTTAACGGATCCCGCCAATAACTTGCTCGTGATGGGCGGTCCTGGTATTTCGGCCACTTACGAGAACGCCTCCATCGGCTCAAGCTTTTACAACAATCCAGGATGGCACGACGATGTCGCAGACGGGCCAGTCACAGCAAGGTTTTGTCGCCCTGATGGAACTCCGCTCGACGTTAAAATCTCGCCTGCCTGGATAGTCACCGCTCCGCCAGATTTTGCTCCCGCAGTGCAGGGACCGGTGACCTTGTATGACAGGATTTTGGCTGCGGCAATCAAGGCGAATCTTGTTAAGGTTCCCAGCGAAGCCGTCATTCTTTCATGATATCCTGCCCATCGTCCGGCGCGTGCGGGGATTGCGCTGGGTTCACGACGACACTGCCTGGTCAGCCATTTCCGGGAACTTCACTCAATTGAACGATACTTCCGATGATGCCGCCGCACGGCGTAAGAATACCGTTAAGGCCGCCCTACGCGTTGAGCCGGCCTTCACGCACCCCGACTATGCGTGGAAATACTGCGATTGGCAAAGGGATTACCTGGAAAAGTTTAGCGCTGGCAACTTTATCGCTGATCTCGATACCGCCCCGACGCCCGATCCGAAGTCCCCAGCCGTCCTCACCAGAACGGTATTAGATGGCACCGTCGGCGAAGGGTTTTTCCCTGGAATCGAAGCGGGCATCATCCTGACGAAAACCTCGCTGTACGCGACGCCATTCGAGTTTCGGCTCGACGAGACCAAGATCTCCGCCGGTGACGTGACTGCATTGATGGCCTTGCCCTGGCAAGCCGACTTTCTGAAGTGCGACCTAGGATGGTGGCCTACACAACGTCCGAACAAGATCCCAAGCCAGCCTCCACGGCCAGAGTGGACCGCGGCATTAGTGACCACAAAGACATGGTTCGCTCAGTCATGCGACTGGGTGTCATTACGAAGCGTCCGGACCAGGGCGGCCAAGACGTACAGGAAGAGTCGCGGCGCCATCCCACCGTTCCCTAGCCGCCACGAGTGTGGAACAGAATTGGTCCGGCGATGTGGTTGTCGCTGGCGCCGGCCCGGCGGGCAGCGCTTGCGCAAGCTTCCTTGCGCGCGCAGGGCTGAAGACCCTCGTGGTGGACCGTTCAGGCGCTGAACGCGAGCAGCGGCCCATCGAGGTTCTTTCCCCCGACACGGTAAGGCTGTTGCGCCGACATCGGTTCACGGAGGCAATCTCCGTCGAAAGTTTTGCGCGCTGTCGCGGCGTGTACGGGCTTTGGGCGAACAAGCCCGAGTTCTTCGATTATGAACTCCACGCGTGCGAAGCAGCCCTCGCTGTGGATCGGGGGCAGTTCGACAAGGCGTTCCAGGCGCACGCCCTTGGGGACGGCGCGCAATTGCTGTCCGACGCACGGATCGAAGATGCTGTTCTTACTGCAGGCGAGCGCTGGTTATTAACAATCCAAAACCAGCAGTCGCGCATTGTCGTAAGATGCGGCCTGTTCATTGAGGCAACGGGCCGCTCAGGAAAGCAATTTGGCGCTGATACGGGCCGATTGTATTTCGACAGGCTCCTCGCGGTTTTCTGCTCTTCCTCCGCCAAGCCAGGTAAATGCCAACTGATGCGCTTGGAAGCGGCGCCCGAAGGCTGGTGGTACGCGGCCGCCGATGCCGCAGGGCGAGCCTCCGTTGTCTTCGTCACCGACGCGGATCGGTTCCCCCCTACTGCGGTTGAACGAGAGCGAAAGTTTCGCAACATGTATGCAAAAACAAGGCTGATTCGCAGCCATTTTCCGCCGCTTACAGAGAGCCTTCACCTTCGGTTCATCGACTCCCGAACTGCCCGTCGAAGAATTCTGGCATCGCGGCGACTCCTCGCAATTGGCGACGCGGCTTACAGTGTTGATCCGCTCTCAGGCGCCGGCATTCGACGCGCTGTTGAATCGGGAGCGCGCGCGGCCCTCGCAGCGACGCAGCTCCTTGGCTCATCCGCGAAACACGCCCTCAGCGAATACGCGCAATGGGCGGCGGCTGATTTCCGGCGCTGGGTTCAAAACAAAGAGGCCGTTTATTCCACGGCAGACCTCGCTTTTGCCGAACAGGAATTCTGGCGCCGCCGGCTATCCCCGCATCCACTTACGAACAGTACGAGGTGATGAGCGGTAAATGATGGGCGGTTCCAAAAGTCGAAATCGGAACTCGCTGGAGCGGAGTCGCGGCGCACCCGCTTCGTAGGCCTTGAATCTGGCGTGAGGTCGAGCGAGTCTGTCCTGACTACAATAGTGCCGAGCGCTTGCTGAAACAACATTCCGCTCTGCTCCGATCATAAGTTCACTCACGAGCCACCACGGAAGATTGCTCCAGCATCGCACTAATCGTTTCAAGTGCATTTCCCTCTAACCGATTGTTTGCGTAAATGTAGGTCTTGCGCCGTGGCTCGTATCGTTCTCCTTCCACAATCATCTCTGCGCCAGCCTTTCGCGCTTCTTCGTTCACTTCCTGTGTTCTGTCGTACGGCTGGAAGGCTTTTACAGCGTCTTCGTATTTTCTTCCGGGTTTCAGGAGGAATCGCGCCGCGACCAATTCCGGGTTTGTTCGACTGCCGGGCAAAGCCATCTGCTCGCTCACGGGCGGCATGGCGTCCCAAGAATTGAAAGCGTGCGTGACACTGTGACGGGCGAGACAAGTGAAGTACTCGTCGCGAAGCCAAAACTTGTTCCGCATCTCGATTGCATAGGGCCAGCTTTTCGGCAGTTTTCCAAGGAACGCGTCGAGGTCGGCAACGAAATCCCGGCCGTGCTCGTAATCGGTCGGATAGAACCGCGAGAACTCGAACATCAACACGCCCACTTTGTCGCGGATCTTTTCGCACGGCGTGAGGAACGCGGTTGCGAACAAATCGGCATCAAGAAAATTCTCATTGGGCTTCCCCGCGCGCAATCCGAAGCGGTCGAGATTGGGAAACTTTCTCGTCGTGATTTCGTCAGTGACTTTGAAGCCGAACCTGAAATCGGACGGCACCTGATCAGCGAGTCCCTGAAGGTACTCGGGACGCGGAAACGGATAATAGGCTGCATCAACACAAACCGTCTTAAAGACCTCGGCATATTCGTTCAGGCAATCCCGCTCGAAGCGTGTCTTCGCAACTTTACCGCGATATTCGTATCGCGTCGGTGTGTACAGTTGGCCGAACCAGCCTTCGTACTTCCATGACGACGTGCCGATGAAAACACCTTTAGCGGCGAGTTCCGCCGCGCGCTGTTTTACGGCTTCGCGATCAAAGGCCATTCGTAGATGAGATTATCGCGGTCAGGAATCAAAGACGAGTCGGCTCAATCGCGGCGACCAGCGCTCGCTTCGTCAGGCGACGGCGCCCTTTCTTCCCTCGCTCCTCGCCTTCCTGGGCTCGCGCTCGTCACCGCTGACTTGCATCGCATTCCCGAGGCGCTTCCGTTGTGAGCTTGGCTCGGGCGCTCCGCTATTTCCGCACTCCATAATTCATTCCGTCGCGGAATCGCCACGCTTCTGTCGCCAACATCACAACCGAAGCGATGCCGACCAACATGCGTTGAGTGGCCCACAGGAAGCGTAATTGATTGATTCAGCTCGGTCGATTCCATGAGCCTACACGTGGGCTCCTGCACCACGTCCTGAATACAGGACTTCATGTCCATCAGCTTTGACGCCGTGACCAGCGTGCGGATTGCTTCGTTCCTCGGTCTGCTGGTCGGCCCCCTTCGCCCTCTCGACCGCGCCCGTTCCACTTCGCAAACCGCACGCTCGTCACGAGCTGCATGCGTTGGTCGTGACCGCATTCGCGGCAGCTTCCGTCTGAAGTTGGCGTCGTCGCTCCGGCTGCGCGGCTCCACTCACTTCGTTCCGCTCGCTCCGCCTCCGGTTGCACGCCGCCAACTCCAGACCGAAGCCACAACCCGCGAGGCTTTGAGCCGATTATCCGCCATGTTGAGATGCGCCAGTCGTACGACCACCCCGTCCCGGTAACATTCAATTCGAGTCAACTCGGGCCAGGATGCCGATTTTCCACCTTGAGGAATAGTATGCCGTTTTTGATAATAAAGCTTCAGTGTGCTCCTGCGATAAATGGGAACCGTACGATTTGGCTTGGACGCGGTTCCGGTCCATGCCGGCATTGCAAATGTGCTTTCCAATCATCGAATCGTCGGGTCACACGCATGGTTGAGGTATTCCGGGTCGTATCATGAATAAATCTAAATCTTCGGCCAATGCTGAAAACGCACCTCAGTTCTGGTCACTCGTCGGACTGAGACGATGGTTGCATCAGCACCCTGAGTTGAGTCACCAGGAAACGAAGACCGCCGACTTTATAGAACGCACCCTTGTTCAGGTGGGTTGCACCAAAGTATTCCGGCCTGCATCGCACTCAGTCTGTGCTCTGGTTGGAGATTCTCGAGAGGTCGTCGTTATCCGATGTGATATTGACGCATTACCCATCCAAGAATCCGATGACGGTCGTCCGTATCTGTCACGCAATTCAGGGGTCATGCATGCTTGTGGCCACGATGCTCATTCAGCTATGGGAATTGATCTTGTTCGAAGGTTCGTTGAGAATCCGCCAACTGGCCCCACTGGAGTTCTGGTTATTTTTCAACAAGCGGAAGAGGTTCACCCTTCCGGTGCGGGCTTGGTGATTGACGGTCTTCGGAATACATTTGAGTTTCGCGCGGCATTTGCCGCACACGTATGGCCCGAGTTGGAGTGCGGTTGTGTTGGTTTACGTTCTGGGTCACTTTTGGCAGGAATCGACGGATTCACGTTAAAACTTCGCGATTCTTCTCCGCGCATCATTCACGGAACGAAAGCCGAAGCCGGTACCGTTGACTTAATCCTTTGCATGTCCTCAATAATTATGGCTTTGAAACCATGGTTGAGGGGGAGATCGCTGACCGATAGCCAACGTGTCGTAATGCATATTGGGACCATTTCCGGCGGGACCCTGCCGAATCGATTTGCTGAGGAGGTTCATTGCCGAGGAAGTGTGCGGTGGCTAGATTGCGCAGTACGTGATCAAGCTTGGCATGATATTCAAAGAATCGTAACCGATACTTGCAAAAGGTTGGATGCCACGCCTGACCTGTCAATTCAATCCACCATTCGCCCTGCTGTCATCAATGATGCCCAACTGATTAACTTCTTGAGAGAAGCGGCATCTGTGCATGCACAGGTGCACGAACCTTATCCCGTCCATCCTCTCGGTGTTAGTGATGATTTTGGGCTGTACGGAGACGTATGCCCAAGCGCGATGCTATTAGTCGGGTCCCGAAAGCCTGGTTCGGAAGTGATCCATCTTCACGATCCCCGCTTTGATATTGATGAGCGTGCTTTGGATATCGGTGCTGCCATTCTCGAAGCCGCAGTTCGTCGAAAACTTACCTATGCCCTTTAGTCGTGTCGCTTTAACAAATCACTTTGCTAGGCGACTTTGGTCCTGAATAGTCGTCTGCGAGACGTAACCGGATCGCGCACGGCTGTTCGAGAATGTAGTGACTTTTCGTTATTCACAAAAAGCAAATCGTCAGTATTGAGGAGGATATTCGCCACCGGAGTGGTAGTGCGAAGGTACGCGTCAAAAGCCCTTGCTGCATATAGGTCGCATGAACGATCACCAGCCAAAAATGCGAACCCAGACTCTATGGAATGTAACATCCAACGCAGCCTCACCGGTTTGCTTGAGAGGATTGTGTCCCAGATTACGAATTGATTCTGCTCACCGCGGATCAACCATGGAAATTGCTTGTCTCGCAACGAGCGCAGCAGGTCCCGTGGGCAAAGGTCCATAACGGTGTCCACATCCAGCAAGCATGAGCGGCCGCCTCCATTCTGGTCTGGACTGATGCAACCAAGAATCGTGTATCGATTGGGATGCTGAGTGGCGGTCCCGTCAGTATGTAGGTCTTCATTTATGGGTCGGCCACTAATGGTAGCATCGGTCGCAGGACGCAATTCGTACACCATTGAAGCCCCTGGGAACGCAACCCCAGTCGTTAATGGGCCAAGCAACGTGCTTAGTGACGACTGAAGATTAGGAGATAGCGTAAGGGGAACACCTTTTAGCAAGGCCACATATGGATTTTGAGCGAGTCGACTCTCAAGGAATGTCTTCAGTTTTGTTGCCGTGTCCGGACACTGGCGTTGAAATGAAGTGATCGTATCACCTGCTTCGTGACTGAATTCTTCGCTGGTTAATCTTCTTGTATACGCAATGAGTTGCTCGCGCTCAGTCGGAGACATGTGCAGAATTGAAGACTCCGGAAGCATACGGAATGCATCTATTGGGGAACGAGGTCTCTGATCTCACGCCAGACAGCGCGAGCATCCTTGATCTCATTTTGCGTGAGCTGCGCTTTCTCTGAACTTGCTTCCATGTTGTGCCGTACTTGCTCGGCGCGCTTCATCCCCGGGATAACTATGGAAACTCCTGGCCATGCCAGGCAGAAAGCTAGTGCGCCTTGAAGCAATGATCGGCCTCTCTTTTCGAGAAACGCAAAACGTTCCGCCGCTGCGATCCATTTTTCTCGTTGAGATTCCGGCCACCGCGATCTGTGGTCACTGTTTGGAAAAACGCTACCACGTCGGTACTTCCCGCTCAAAAATCCAAAGCAAAGCGGAACTCGGGCAATAACGTCAACTTTGAGGTCCTTTGCCTTTTGCAGTAAGCCAGAATCGATTGCCCTCTGATCAAGTAAGTTTAAGATCACCTCGATCGCGGCGCAATCTGTATGATAAAGCGCCTGTGAAAAGTGATCGATGCTGCGCAAAGAAACTCCCCAAGAGCGAGCCAATCCGTTCGCGCATAAGCGGTTTAGCGTTCGGGCAGTTGCTCGGGTTTCTAGAACCTGAATTGGCGGACTATGGAGCAAAATGAGATCAACGCACGATCTTCGCAAGCGCAACAAGGAGGACTCAAGGGCTTCGGTCAAATATTTCTCCGAGAAATCTTGTCTAGTACCTTCCTCCGTTAAGTATCCCGCCTTCGTTGCGATTCTAACGTCAGCATGCCCACACAGGGTCTCACCCAAGATGCGCTCCGCGCGACCATTACCGTAAATATCCGCAGTGTCGAAGAAATCAATTCCCGCAGAAACCGAGAACGAGATCGCATCTTTGGCATCGCGTTCGGTAACCGGACCGTAAGCATTCCCTCCGAGAGCCCAAGTCCCGAAGCCAATTCTCTGTTTTTGCATTTACAGAAAGAACGGGTGAGCCGGGCGCGGGATTGTTCTTCGAAGGGCATCAATCCAACCTCGGACCTGGTCAAGTTGATCGCGTTCACGAAAATCTTCGATTTGCGCGAACAGTGAATTCAAATGAAACCCCCGCCCATTGGCAGGACATTGGGTAGCCATGCAGGACTTACGTTCTGTCATTTGGAGAGTTGCGCGCCTTCGCTCTGCGCGCCAAATTTCGCTCAAAGGAGTTGCGGCTATGTCACCGATGACAAAGTCGGGATTACCATATCGATCGGAACACAACAACATCGCCCCAGATGGAGATACTTCTGAAAACCAGCCACAAGCACGACAAGGACCCTTGAGTTTCGGTCGCATCTGAGTTTCCGGCGAGTAGAAGGATGCTTCGGGGGCAATTAGCTTTACGCCGGCGGCTTTAAGTCGGCGGTCGATATCACCATCGCTTCGAAGCGCTGCTGCCAATTGTTGTCCCATGCCTGGCTCTAGCTCGATTTGGGATTTGTAGAACTGATACGCTGGACGAATAATAATATAATCAATTCCCCTTCCATGGTTTTCAGAAAGGTTGGCAACGAAAGTAATGGTCGGAATCAGATCCGCGTAATTCCGAGAGTCAACGACTACTGAGATGCCAATCAATGTCCTCGCTCCTAATTCCCCTCGTATACGGAGAGCAATATCGACATTTGTTTTAACCATGTCGGAGTACCGCCGACTCGCTGCATAATCATGAAAGGCTTCGTGAATCAAAGGCGAAACGGCATCGAGGCTAAAGCGGATAAATATGAAGTTTGCTTCGAGCAAGCAGCGAAGGCGATTCTCGTCAAGAAGGCTTCCGTTCGTGAATAAGCATTGCTGAAGACCCAAAGAATCGGCCAACTTTCCCGCACGATATAAGCCGGGATGCATTGTCGGCTCCCCTCCAACCCACATTATCCCAACACGGTCCTCCGATAAATGGTGTAGTATCTTCAGCAGCCGTGCTTCGCTCGCCACAGTCAAATCAGTGGCTTTTGGGTGGTGAAATACATCTTCCTCTGACCACTCCTCTCGCGCAGTTCTACAACTACACCAAGGGCACGCAAAATTGCAAAGGTAAGTAGGTGAAAGCTCGACATGAAGCGGTCTTACTTCATCGTAGCGACCTGCTAGGACTAATTCCACTCGATCCTCCCAGAATACCCATTGGCCGTCCTGCACTCGACATCGCGAAAATTCTTCACCGCTGCCGTACTCGGCTACACGATTTGGTAATGGATATCGACCATTGGACATCTTGGAATCAAAGGTGAATTATGTCCGCACCCATGTAGGATCGCAAAGGCTCGGGAATCTTCACGCTGCCATCAAGTTGTTGATAATGCTCGATAATGGCTGCCCAAACACGGGGTGTGGCCAACGCTGAACCATTGAGTGCCCGCACAAACTCAGTCTTGCCACTCTCACTTCGACGGAAGCGAATATTACCGCGACGCGGTTGAAAATCAGTGAACATTCCGACAGAGGAGACTTCCAGCCACTTATCTACGCCTGGAGCATAGACTTCCAGATCGTATATCAAAGCTGAGGAAAACGTCAGGTCGCGTGTACAAAGTTGTACTACTCGGTAAGGCAACTTGAGCAATTGCAGAGGGCGTTCGGCATCTGCCAACATTGCGTCGAACTCAGCTTTCTCATCTTCGGGCCGACATAAACGCACCAATTCTACTTTGTGGAATTCATGGAGACGCTGCATACCGCGAGTATCCTTGCCCGCCGATCCCGCTTCACGCCTAAAGCAGACCGTGTATGTCATGTAGCGCTTTGGTATTTCACTTTCTTCGAGAATTTCATCCCTGTGCATACTCATCAACGGAACTTCACCTGTAGGAATCGCCCAGAGATCATCGTCTCGCAATTTGTACGCATCCATCTCAAATTTGGGAAGGTGACCGGTTGCTGTAAAGGTAGCTGTTTGAACAAAATGGGGGGAGAGTATTTCCTCGTATACTCCCCGGTTCAAATCGAGACCCAACTGCACAAGAGCACGAAGCAGTCTAGCACCAGCCCCACGCAAAACCGAGAAACCCGAACCGCTGATCTTGGCTGCCCTTTCAGCATCAAATATACCTAAATTGGAAGCTGTTTCCCAATGAGGCCGAAACTGTTTTCCCTTGTAATCATCGGGGCTGTATCCGTGCGTTCTCAATACGACATTGTCTTTTTCACCTTCGCCCAAAGGCACCGATTCTGCCGGAAAGTTTGGCAAACGGAGAAGGACATAATCTGCTTGCTCAGATAGACCACGAAACGTGGTTTCCAAACCGGCCAGTTGGGATTTCAAATTCGTGACTGAGGCCCGAGCCGCTTCCGCTTCCGCCCGCTGTCCAGCCTGCATCAATTGACCAATCGATGTAGAGACCTTGTTCATCTCGGCACGCTTGGACTCTAGGCTCTGGAGCGTTTGCTTTCGTTCTACTAACAGGTCTCTCAGCTTAGCAACTTCGAGCCGATCAACGCCTTTTCGAGCTAACATCTCAACGCTTCGCTCAAAGTCCTTCAAAATTATGTTTGAATCAATCACTATGGAATCCTTTCAGGGTTTGTTCATGCAGCTTCAAATGAAAAACGAATGCCCAAGGGGGTAGGTAGTTTGACGAAGGTTCTCTGCCCACTGGCGGACATCTTCCAATTTACCTTGGGCGCGCATCGCCTCAATTCGATGGAATAAGCGATTAAAATGATGACCTCGGGAATTGTGCGGGCAGGTTGAACGCCAGCACTTCCGGTCATTGATCTTATCAAGGACCTTTCTACGTTGTTCCGATTTCCAAATTGTCTTTAGGTCCTCCGAAAGCAAATTACCGATGGTATATTCGGGATTCCCGTAAGAGTCTGAGCAAAGCTGAACATCCCCGTTGTGGCGAATCTCGCTGGTCACACCGTAGCTCAGGCACGCGCAGTTCCCAAATTGAGAATAGAATTCTTCTGTGGGTTTGTCCTCAAATGAGTCCTTAACCTTCACCAGGGGAATTCCCAAATCGCTCAAAATATTCTGAACGCCATTTTCTGCGTCCATTTGAGCCAGGACGCGTGCCTTAGTCTGTGTTTCAACGCGAGCCCAAGGCTTGTCAAAATGGGCGTAGTTAAAAACAGGACGAACTATCACGTAGTCGATTCCCGGCCCAGCATCTTGGACAATCCTTCTTATTTCTTCAGCCGCTGAAGTCAAATCCTCAAGATTACGCTCATCAACAATAAGTGAGATTCCGATCAAGGTGTGCGAATTTCTGTCCCGCTTTCTCCTCGCCAACTCTCGTAGGTTACGCCTTACTCTGTCGAAGTAGTCCCAACCTTTTGGATATCCATGGAACTTGCGATACGTTTCTTCGCTACCACAGTTTAGACTAACACGAATTAGAATGGGGTCAGCGTCCAAAGCTCGATTGACATCGAGAAATACTCCGTTTGTGAGAAAACTTCCCGTGATGCCCATGGAGCGTGCGTACGCCATAGCGTCGTACGTGAAGGGACTCGCAGTTGGGTCGCCTCCCCCCCAAACTATCCCCAGTTGGCGATCTTGACGGAAACCTGAAAGTTGATCGATAACCCGCTTAAGGTCGGCTGGGTGCATCGTGTTTCGTTTATCAATCTCAGAATTGTTTTCCCACGTTCCACCCTCTACCCAACGCGACCTTGTGACCCTGCGGCTGCAGTGGGGGCACATGAAATTGCATACCAGAGTGAAAATTCCTTCGAAGTGAACGGGGCGAACATCATGATACCGACCGGCCAGGACCAAATCGAAATGTTCTGGCCAATGGACCCACTGAGCTAAGAACTTGGGAAGCTTTTTGAACTCCTCGAAGGACTCGCAGTATTCCCCGGGACGATCAGGAATTGGAAACCTGGTTCGCTTTTGATCCGGCAACCTGCTTCCCGGAAAAGGCTCGCGGGGAAGCAACAATTCATCGTTGCTGAAAAGAACCTCATCGCCAACGCGAAAGACTTCTCGATTCCCAAAAACTGATGCCGGACGTAGCGGCGCGAGGATAACATCGCCGCTGTTTGACTGCACCTGATGAGGATGTGAAGTCGCGTGCATTGTATTTTGGTCACTCGCTTATGTAACCGTGCGCTCGCAACGTCAGACAGACGTCGCAGAGTGCAGTTTTATACTCAACATCTGCCTGGCCAAGAACGTGAGAACCACAATTACAGCAAACTTCGTATTTCGGTGGCCTATCTTTCTTCACGCGCCAGTTGTGCGCAGTGAATAGCATGTCTTCCATCCCTGGCCACAACCGTTGAAGCTCATCCGCGAGGTAGTAATAGTAGTTTCGGTCCTGAGGGAAAAGTTCCCACTGATTGGGCTGACTATGACGCGCGAGCGCACCAGTCTTGTGCAAATGATAGAGGTGCAGCTCTCGTTTCGAAATAAATGCCAATGGGTAGATGTAATTAACGTCTCCAACTGTTCGCTTCGGAAGGTCTGCGACATAGTAGCCGGTCGTCCACCCGTTGAGCAAACCTGCGATTAAATCTGTGGTGTGCAGGCCCAAGGCTATGATTCCGATGCCTTCAGTTTTGGCATAAACCTCCAGTGCTCGCCGTGTCGTATGATGGTCGATATACATCACGAGGTGAGCGACTGATGTTGTCATCAATTCTTCTAAAATAGCATGTAAAGAAGTGTTCAGATGAAACGTCTGCTCAATCAACTTGGCCGGGATCAAATTGTGTTGCAAATCGAACTCCTTCGCGAGTTGGTGTGCATGGCGAAATGTCGAAGAAGACCTGCTGTCAAAATCCTCAAACGTGATTGCTTCCATTTGAAAGTCGATTTGTTCGGTCGCCGCTTTCAGAATCAGCAGCAATGACGAACTATCAACGCCTCCTGAGAGTCCGACGACGATTTTGTCTCCCGCTCTGATCAAGTGAAATTGCCTGAGAGTCTCGATGACCCGCTGCTCGACATCAGCCGATAATTCCTCAAGACTAAGGTCGGCCTGCTCCGTGTCCAACGAACCGTTCATTCCGAAGCCAAGATGGCGACGGCTGAAAGAGGGCGAATTTCCGTTTGTTTGCGCCGACGTAAGTTTCCGATACGCCTCCCGAATGCCCTTTATGTCGTATCCCTCAATGAGGTGGGCTTCGTACTGCCGGTCTCGGTGTATGGGAGTGCCGTCCGCGACGGGAACGCTGTCGCGAAGAACGATGACGGAGGAGGGCGGAATAAAATGTCGAACCAACAGCGAATAAAGCGTTTCGCCTTCAAATGGCTGGAGACTTTCCCGTCCACCTTGCCGGTCACAAAAAATGACGGGCGGCGGTGACATGGAACAAAAATTATTTACTCGCTCGTGGGTCCGCGCAGCAGGTCCGGAACCGGATTAAATCCTCTCGGATTTTTCGTTGAGCG
>CAZCUL010000288.1:0-9097 GCA_964501475.1 uncultured Verrucomicrobiota bacterium
CGCGCCGCCGCCGTCATCATTACCACGCACGACGACGACACCAACATTTACCTGACCCTTTACTGCCGCAAACTTCGGCCGGACATCCAGATCATCAGCCGCGCCACCCGTGACCGGAACGTTTCGAGCCTGCACCGCGCCGGAGCGGACTTCGTCATGTCTTACGCCTCCATGGGCGCCAACATCATTTTCAATCTGCTCAAACGCAGTGACATTTTGATGGTGGCCGAAGGGCTGAACATCTTTAAGGTCAAGATCCCGCCGTCGCTGGTGGGCAGGTCCCTGATCGAAGCCGGCGTGCGCCAGAAAACCGGTTGCAGCGTCATTGCGGTGGATGCAGGCGTGGATTTGCGCATCAATCCGAATCCCGCCGAGCCGCTCCCTGAAGGCGAGATCATTCTGATCGGGACCGTTGAAGCCGAAAAGGCCTTCTTTCAGGAATACGGCGCGGGCGGTTAAAAGCGCCGCTGCGCGCGGCCTCGCCCCGCTCCCGCCGGCTGACGGCTTTGCTACATCAATTTTAACCGGGGCAGGTCCTGGGAATCGACCAGGCCGATCGGCTCGCGCCTGGCATTGACTACAATCAGGTCATCGATATTGCGTTCGTTGAATAGTTTGAGCGCCTCCACCGCCAGGCAATCCTCGCGGATGCAAATGGGATTTCGGGTCATCACCTTGAACAGTGGCCGGCGCAAGACGTCCTCAGTGCCCGCCATGTGCCGCCGCAAATCGCCGTCGGTGAAAACGCCCACGAGCTTGCCGCGCTCGTTCACGACGCTGACGCTGCCGGCCCTGGCGCGTGTCATCACCAGGAGCGCTTCCCGGACGCTGAGCGATTCCGGGGCGACGGCGTTGCGCCCGGCCGTGCGCATGATGTCGCTCACACGGAAAAGCAGGGCGCGTCCGATGGCGCCGGAGGGATGATGCCTGGCAAAGTCGGCCCGTTTGAAACCGCGCGCCTGCAGGACGGCCATGGCCAGCGCGTCGCCCATGACCAGCATGGCGGTAGTGCTGGAAGTGGGCGCGAGATTAAACGGACAGGCCTCCTGCGGCACCTTCACTTTCAGAACCACATCGCTGTAACGGGCCACGTTTGATTTGGGATTGCCTGAAAAGGCGATGATTTTTACGGAAAAACGCTTCAGGGCCGGAAGAATATGGAGCAGTTCCTCGGTCTCGCCCGTGTAACTTAGCGCCAGAACGGTGTCGCCGTCGTTGACCACACCCAGGTCCCCGTGCAAGGCATCGACGCTGTTTAACAGAACGGCGGTCGAGCCGGTGCTGTTGAAGGTGGCGGCAATTTTCTGGCCGATGTTGCCGCTTTTGCCAATGCCCACCACCACCAGCTTGCGGCGCTGGCGCAGGCACTCGACGATCATCTCGACGGCGTCCTCAATCGCGCCGTCAAGCTGGGCACGCACACTTTTGAGCGCAGCCAGCTCGATGTCGAAAACGCGGCGGGCCCGGGCCAGATGACGGGCTGATCGCCGGGGAGCAGAGGGCGACGCTGTGGCGACTCGCGATCTCATAGCGGGCTATTCGGTATTTGGATACGAACCGAGCACCTTGACGAAGTTGCAGTGCCGCTTGAGCTGATCGAGCGCGGCCGCGACCTTTCGGTCCTGCCGGTGGCCGTCGAAATCGACAAAGAAGTAATATTCCCAGGGTTTGCGCTTGCTCGGGCGGGACTCAATTTTTGTCATGTTCAGCTTGGAGCGCCGGAACGGAGCCAGCGCCCGGTGGAGCGCACCCACTTCATCGGCAAGCCCGAGAATGATGCTGGTGCGATCATGCCCCGTGGGCGGGCTGCATTGCCTTCCCAAAACGAGGAAGCGGGTGGCATTGGCCGCGCTGTCCTGGATGTCGTTTTCGAGAGACTGCAGGCCGTAGCGCTCGGCAGCGAGCGAACCGGCAATGGCTGCCGCGTTTTTGGAGGCCGCGGCCCGCTCAGCCGCGCGCGTGGTCGAGGAGGTTTCAACAATTTCGACACCGGGCAGGTTGTGTTGGATCCAGCTTCGGCATTGGGCCAGCGCCTGCGGATGGGAGAAAAGCGTTTTGATCTCATCCTTTCGGCTTTTGCCGATGAGGCAATGCTGAATCGGCATGATGATCTGCGCCACGATTTTGAGGTCGCTATCGACAAACATGTCGAGGGTGTGCGTCACGACACCTTCGGTGGAATTCTCCACCGGCACCACCCCATAATCCGCGCGGTTCTTGCTCACCTCGGCAAAGACGTCGCCAATGGTGCTTTGCGGGAGGTAACGGAGGCTGGCGCCAAATTTTCGAATGGCCGCCTGATGCGTAAAGGTGGCTTCCGGCCCGAAGTAGGCGATGGTCATCGACTTTTCGAGCGAGAGAGCGCTGGACATGATTTCCCGGTAAATCGCCCGCAGCGACTCGTCGGTGATGGGTCCTTTGTTCTGCCTGCAAACGCGCTGGAGCACCGCCAGCTCCCGGTGCGGCACGTAAATCTCCTCTCCGGCCTTGAGCTTGATGGCGCCGATCTCCAAAACGTGTTTGGTCCGCTCGTTCAAGAGCTTCACCAGCTTCGTGTCCAGCGCGTCAATGGCCTTGCGATGTTCCTGGATGGTCATCGCGACGGCTTAACTGGCGTTTTCCGAGGCCGGTTTCGGAACATTTGCGCTCGATTGGGATTCTCCCGGCTCCGGGTCTCCCGCGCTTTCCGCCCTGCTTTGCTCCTGTTCCTTGAGCTGTTCGGGCGGTGCGGTGGCCAATCCGGGATCGACCGTCAAAAGCGATTCCGGCTTTTGAACCGGCACTTTGCGCAACTCGTCGGATGCCGGAAGGTCTTCGAGATTGCGCAAGCCGAAATACTCGAGGAAAAGCGGCGTGGTTCCGTAAGTCATGGGGCGGCCCGGCACCTCGGCCCTGCCCACCTGTTCCACCAGGCCGCGTTCGAGCAAAGTTTGCAGCACTCCATCCACGGCCACGCCCCGCACCTGCTCGATCTCCGCCCGCGTGAGCGGCTGGCGATAGGCAATGATGGCAATCGTCTCGAGGGCCGGCTGCGACAGCCGGGTGGGGCGGCTGCGCTGTCCATGCAAGGCTTTGATCCAGGAGGCGTATTCCGGCTGGCTGAAGAATTGCCAGGAGCCGGCTACGCACCCGAGCCGATAGCTGCGGCCGGCCCGGACGTGATCCCGATCGAGCTCCTCCAACGCGGCTGCGATCTCATCCAGGGACGTCTTCTTGAAGGCCTTCGCCGGGCTGTTCTCGGAGTTTTCGGCCGCATTGACCAGCACCTCGCGCAGATCCTTCGGGCTGAGCGGGTGCTGGGCGGTAAACAGAATCGATTCCAGAATAAACTTCAGTTCCATGATCTAAGTAGCCGGAGCCATTTCGGCTGAAGAGGGCGCGCCGGCGGGCGGAGCTGCCTCGACGCGGCAGATCTCAATCTCGCCAAACGACTCGGGTTGCTCGGCTGCAATCCGCTTCAATCGCATCAATTCAAGCAGGGCCAGGAAGGTGACCACCACTTCCGAGCGGCTGGTGGCTCCAGCGAACAGCTCCGAGAATTTCAACCTTGCCGCCTGTTCGATGGCCCGGAGCAACTGTTCGATCTTCTCGCTCACAGTCCATTTATCCTCGAAGATGTCCCGCAGTTCCTCGCGCTGATTGATGCGTTTGAGGATGACATTGACGGCGTTGACCAGATCAAAGATGGAGACATCCGGCCTGGGCGAAGGCTGGTTTTCGGCAAACTCCGGCTTGCCGGGCAAGCGCGGATAGACGTTCTCCTGGCGCGCCTCCAGCACCTGCAATTGCGCGGCCGCGTCTTTGAACTTCTTGTATTCCACCAGTTGCCGGATCAGTTCCCAGCGCGGATCATCCCCGTCTTCCTCATCCTCGGTCACGACCTGCTGATCGACGGGGAGCAATTCGCGGCTTTTGATATACATGAGGGTGGCGGCCATGACGAGGAACTCGCCGGCGATTTCCAGATCGAGCATCCGCATCACATCCAGATAATCGATGAACTGGGTGGCCAGTTTCGTGAGATTGACCTCGTAAATGTCCACTTCCTCCTTTTTGATCAGGTAAAGGAGGAGGTCCAAAGGTCCCTCAAAAATCTCGAACTTGACTTTGTAGTCGCTCATGAATGCAACGCGATACCGCATCCTAAAACCGCCAGCAGGCAATTGGCAACCTTGGCTTTGCGCAGCCTTGGGCAGGCCGGTTTGGGGAAAGCCGCATTTTCCATCGGTTCACGGACGACTTTCGCTGTGAATAACCGGTGAATTAACCGGGCATAACTCGGGTGAGATTTGGCGTGCGCCGGTCTTGACTTTTTCCGCGGATTTTTTAGAGTGTGCTCGGTTCGGGTAATGGAACGTTTTCTTCAGCGGGGTTCTTCACCCCCACCTCCTTGGCGTCTGTTGCCCGAACCACTTTTCCTGGTTGGAATTGCTTCTTCGAGCTTCTTCGAATTCCCGTTGACTTGGCGAAGGCCGTTCCTTAGGTTCACCTACCCCTGATGCGGGGGTGTAGCTCAATTGGTTAGAGCGCTGCCCTGTCACGGCAGAGGTTACGGGTTCGAGCCCCGCCACTCCCGCCATTCTTTCCCCCCATCGCCTCAGGCAACTCCAGCTTTAGCCGCCCGCTGGGGTTTAACCGGAGTTCATTTGGGCCAGAGCTGCGCGCCCCGACCAGATCATCCCGATAACGCAGATAGCTGCGCACCACGCAGTAAGGATCCGGCCGGACGAAACGAGCCGTAGGTGTGCAGCCGCTGAATCCATTGACAGTCCTGGGCGGCGCTGATCAAAAAAGTGTCTGAGGTGGACCCGTTGCGCTGCGCCAAGTGCGGCGCCGAAATGAAGATCAACGCCTTCATTGAATCCCATCAGAGCGACGTCATTGAGAAGATTCTGCGGCACTGCAGACTGTGGGAGGAATCCCGCGCCCGGGACCCTCCACCAGTCCCCGAGCCAGTGATGGGATGAAGGAGGTCAGAATCGGGGCGCCCGCAATGAATTGGTGAAATAGTATTGCGGACAGCTTGTGGCTTCCGTTCCGTCGGCGTGAGGATAAATTCCGGGCACAACCCCGCTTCGCCCGCAATCGGCCGGGGCGGATTCTCTCCGTGGGCGGACTCCGAATCCAACCAAGGGAGAATCCGCATTTCACAGTGATTTGAGGGGATCTTTTCTTGAGATGATCCCCTCGGGCCGCTACCGTCGGGTCCACCGGTGAAAGCAAATTCCTATCGGTAATCTGTCCTGATTATGAAAACACGAGTTACGACTGATCGGACCCTGAAGCCTGATTCGTTGTCCTTTCCCCTAGTTTGGGTGCTGCTGTTCCTGTCGACTGGCTATCTCCTCATGGCGCAAGGACCAATGACCAACGGGGGCAACCATGATGGCCTGATCCAGCCCGACCAAGAGCACAGTTGGACGTTCACCGCGACCGCCGGAGACAGCATCATACTGCGAGTCGGTGAGCTGAATGACATCAGCAATTTCGACCCCGAACTGCGGCTCTATGGACCTGGTGACGTCCTCTTGGCGGCGCGGTCCTCCTCCAGGGTCACCGAGCTCACTAGAACTGTCATAAGCTCCGGCACTTACACCGTGGTTGTGGCGGACGGAGGTCCCAGCGGAGGAGGTAGCGGTACTTATCGCCTGCACCTTGCAATCGTCCCGGCCAGTTTTGTTGTGGCCGATGACGGGGGCCCATTGACCAATGGAGGCAACCACGACGGCATGATCGACGCAGGAGATCTCGACCTCTGGACCTTCAGCGCCACCGAGGGTGAACGTGTCATCCTACGCATCGCGGACGTGTCCGGGACGGGCAATTTCGAACCCTGGATTCGGCTCTACGATCCTGACGGTGTAGTAATTGGTCTGGCCGAGCACGATTACGTATCCGAAGTGGATGTGACCGTGACGAACTCCGGCACATTCACCGTCATCGTCAGCGACGGTGGCGGCGTCACATTGTGGCAGACGGGCGACTATCGCCTCCACTTCATGAAGATTCCAGGCAACATCATTCTGGCCGACAACGGTGGGGTGCTGAGCAACGGAGGCAACCATGATGGGAGTATCGAATTGGGGGATCTCGATCCCTGGTCTTTCCAGGCGCGGGCGGGTGATAGTCTCGTCCTGCGCATTGTGGATGTTTCAGGGAATAGCAATTTCGAGCCGTCTATTCGGCTCTTTGGGCCGGCCGGCACGCTCTTGGAGTCTGCTGAGCCGGAGTACGTTGGGGAGATCGCGCTCACAGCCCCCGAAGCGGGCACCTATGTTGTGGTGGTCGGAGACGGTGGCGGTGTGACTCGCTGGCAGACGGGCGATTACAGACTCCACTTTGCCAAGATACCGGGTTCATTCGAGGTCGCGGATGATGGCGGCCCGCTTGGAAACTTGTTGGAGGAGACCGGGGAGACCCAACAGGGCGACCTTGATCTGTGGTCTTTCCAAGCCAATGCCGGTGAGAGTATCACCCTCGATGGTTCCGAGCTTTCGGACGTAAACGGGTTTGAAATGTGGTTCAGACTTTATGGGCCGGATGGGACTTTGATCCACTCTCAGTCCGGCTCCTCGGGCGTTTCCTTCTCCCAGTTGATCGCGGTCCCGGGCACCTACACGCTTCTGATCAGCGATAAGGGCGCAAATCTGCGGGGTTCCGGAGCCTACCGATTGGCCCTAAGCGTTACAAAGCCACCGCTGATCCTCATCCCGGGGATTGCCGGGAGCCACCTGACGGGTGGGCTTTACACGGGAGCCGGGGGGAATGGGCTTTACCTCTGGCCCACGGTGCGGCCCGATAAGATTAGCGCGCTGCACCTTACCCAGGGCGCCCAAGACGTCCAAGCTGTGGGTGTGGTCAAGGAGTTTGATCTGGCCAGGGACATTCTGGTCCCCTTCACGAAGCCGATTTACGGCCCGTTTTTGACTTACCTGGAATCCCAGGGATTTGTGGAGTTTGACCTGGCGGATGATCCCACGCGGCTCACCTCAAACTTCATGCTGCAGCAAAAGTGGGTGCGCAAACCCTCTCTGTTTACTTTTCCCTACGATTGGCGGTTGGATAACACTGCCCACATTGCCACGTTGCGCACCTACATTTCTCGCGTCCGTCAGCTTCATGGCGGAGCAAAGATCAATGTGGTGGCGCACAGCATGGGCGGGCTTCTGCTGAGGCGCTACATGCTCGACTACGGCACAGATGATCTCAACTTGGTGGTGACCGTCGGAACCCCGGTTTGGGGCGCGCCTCAGGGGATTTTCAGGCTGCTGACAGGCACCTTTTTCGGTGCCAACTTTAACGCCCCCGTCGACTGGCTCAACCATGAAGCGTTGAAGCCTGTTATGTGGTCCTTCCCCGCCGTCGCCCAACTCCTCCCCTCCAACTACTACCAATTGAACGGAGGGGCGCTGCTCTTCTCAGAAGTTGGTTGGGATTTCAACCGCAACGGAGACAATTACGAAATCTACGATCCTGTCAGCTATATTGAGATGATGACAGAGCAGGCTCGGAAGGAGAGAAGTGCCTTCAATCCGATCCTCGTGAATCAAGCCTTTCATACCGTCGCGCAAAGCGATTGGTCGGGTGGGTCCCTCGAACCTCGAGTCCTTCAGATTTCCGGACACAAGCGGGTTCTCGGCTTCTTCGAAACCACGACCATCTTTGTGATGGCCAGAAGTGGCGCCTGGTGGACCTCACTTAATCCGGGTGGTGTGAACTCAACCGTTCTAGATTACAATCGCCTCGACCCTTTTTACGGCAGAGGGGACGGAACCGTGCCCCTGCTCAGCGCCGAAAGGTTCCCCATCTACCACGCTCCAAACACGACAGAACAGAGAATCGTAGGCGGGGATGAGGCGGACCACAACGGAATGCTGAGCGAGAATTCCACTGTTTGGGCCATGATCCATGACTTCCTCCTCCATGGCCAGCTGCTGGGTTCCTACGCCAGCAGTCAATCCGGGGGTGGCTCAGCCGAGTCAACCGGCTCCGGCTTGATGCGGGTCTCCATTCTGGTCAAAGGGGAATCCTACGTCAAAATCCGTAACAGCACCGGTGAGGCGAATACAAAATTGAGCGAGGCCGCGGCATTGCAGGTTCCCCGCGTGTCGATCGGCTACGGCCAGAACTCAGTGTTGATCGAGTGCGTCTCCACCGAGATACTGGAAGTCCTGCGCGACGACGATGGGCAGCCGAGCGATCCCCTTGAGATCGAAGTCGTTCTGTCTGACGCAAATGGTGACCCGACCGATGTGAAACGTTTCCGTTTCCATCCGGATCGATTCAATTGGAAGGCCGAGGTTTCTCTTCCCGACTCGGTGGTGCTACTGATCGATTCCGATGAGGACAGCGTATTCGAACCCGAAGAAAGCGTTCCCGCGACCTTCAGTGGGAGTGGCCCGTCCCTGGACACAACCAATCCGACGATTACCCTCAACCTTGTCCGCGCTGGTCCTGAGATATCCCTGGACCTTGCCGGCACCGATGATTCAGGCACCGATCCCGCGTTGTATTACTCTCTGAACAGCGGGCCGGTGCGCGAGTATGAATCTCCGATGCTTCTGCCGGCTGCCGAGCCCGCGCGCCTGAAGGCGTTTTCGGAAGACTCCATGGGGAACACCTCGGGGGTAATAGAGACCGAGATCCAACCTGAGCTCTCGGCGAATGGAGATGGCTTGGGCAGGGTTACCGTCAGTTGGCCGGTGGCACAAGCCTTCGTTCTCGAAAAGGCCAATGACCCTAATGGCCCGTGGGCCTCAGCAGAAGCGGCTATCGTCCGCGACGGCATGATTGAGCGCGCAACTATCGTGGTCACTGAAGCGCCAACCTTCTTCCGCCTCAGAGCCGTTCCGATCCAGCGGTGAGCCTTCCCTACCTCGCGCAGTCTTGGCGTCGAAAGGGCGCGGGGTCACCCACCCATTAGTACCTCAACCGCCGCGCCGTTCGGAAGGCGGGAATAACTTGACGGAGAGCCAATGGGGTCGCATCTAAATAGTTGATTTTGCTGAAGAACCCCCTGTTTTTGGAAGGAGATTGCGGCGATCAAAAGACGTCAGAAAATTTTACGCGCTAGAATTCGATATGGCGCGTTTTCTCG
>CAZCUL010000289.1:0-5256 GCA_964501475.1 uncultured Verrucomicrobiota bacterium
ATGCGCACCGGTTTGGTAACGCTGCTCATACTGGCCGGCGCCTTTGGAGCGTTCCTATGGGAACAGCACATGCGCGGAAAGAACCTGGCGGAGGCTCGCACGGCCGTAATCAATGTCATCGTTATGGTCGAAGTCTTCTACCTGTTAAGCTGCCGCTCCCTGCTCCATTCCATTTTCACGGCAGGAGTCTTCACCAATCGCTGGATTTTTCTCGGCATTGCCTTGATGGTGAGCGCGCAAGTGTTGTTCACCCACGCGCCGTTCATGAATCAGCTCTTTCACACCGCGCCGATGGACGGCCCGTCCTGGCTTTATGTCACCGGCGTGGGTCTGGCCGCCTATCTCGTTGTCGAATTCGAGAAATGGCTCCGCGTCCGCAGCGGGGAAGAGACGCGGCCTGCGCGGAAGCGCACTTGATGAAGAACGCGCTGAGGCCGTGTTCCTCTCTCGCGATCTGGACCTCTCCAGCCTGGAGGCCCTCAATCGCCAGTTCATTGGGTGGGTCGAGGAGCACTACAACGCCCAGCCTCATTCCATTCTGGGCATGTCGCTTTAGACCGCTTCGGCTTGGACCGCAACCGCATCCGTTTCCTCCCACCCAACCAGGCCAATGACGAACTCTTCTTCGTCGAGGAAGACCGCCAGTTTCGCGCCGACAACACGTTTTCCTTCAAAGGTGTTCGCTTCGAGACTCCACGCCATCTGGCCGACCGGACCATCCAGGTCCGCTTCCAACGCTCTCAACCCACTGCTCGGGTCATCGTCTATTACAAGGGCGAGCGCATGGGCCAGGCTCGTCCTCTCAACCCCACCGCAAAACGACAGAAAACCCCAAAGCTAATCAAATTATGATCCGCTCTTACTTCGGCCTCCAACGCCATCCCTTCGACTCCGAGTCGGTCGATCTGCTCCCTCATCAGCAGCAGGTCCTGGACATCCTTCTGGTCCATGCCCAGCAAGGTGCCTGGTCTTGGGTGAACCCGGAACGGGCAAGTCGGTCCTCAAGCAAGCTCTCCTGCAACAGGACCCCAAACGCATGATCACTCCCGTGGTCAACCGCACCTTGCATACTTACCACAGCACCCTCCGCATCCTTTGCCAGGCCTTCCAGATTGAGTTCCAGGGACGCGACCATCAGTGCGAACGGCTCCTGGTTCAG
This sequence comes from uncultured Verrucomicrobiota bacterium, assembly GCA_964501475.1. Lineage (GTDB taxonomy): Bacteria > Verrucomicrobiota > Verrucomicrobiia > Limisphaerales > CAZCUL01 > CAZCUL01. The sequence goes on from CAZCUL010000289.1 coordinate 1,160, forward strand.
GAAGCCTTCCGCCTCCATCGCTCCTCCAAACTGATCGTCCCGGTCATCGACGATGCCCATCTCATGCAAACCGAGTGCTTGCGCAAGCTGCGTCTGCTCTTCGAAGACTTCCCTCGATCCCACAACTTGATCCTGCTCGGCCAACCGCCCTTGCTGGCCGCTGGCCTTGTCTAGACACCCGCTGGACCCGGGAGCAGATCCGGGCCGCCCGCCAGGCACCGCTCCTCCCACTGCTCCAACACCGTGGCCTCCAACTCGTCGAGTTGGAGGCCGGTAATTTCCAACTGCCCGCCTACCCGGGGCTGATCCTCAAGGACTCCTACTGGCGATGGCCCCAGCGCGATCTGGCCGGTAACACCATCGACTTCTTTGTTCAGGTCCTTGGCCTCTCCTTCCACGACGCCATGCGCCAAATCACCAACACTTGAACCCCTCCCGCTCCCACCAATGTCCACTACCGTCGCAGCCCTACGACCGGAGCGCGGCTATTCGGCCTCCCGGCCAACGTCGGCCGCGTCAAACTCTCCCCTCCCAAACTGCCCATGACTGATCGCACTCCGTTCGATCCAACCTTCACCTGACCCCCTCGGTCGTAGCGCTACGATCACATCGCAGCTATTCGGCCACAAAACCCGATCACACCGCGGCCAAAGGCTCCAAATCACTACGACCTCAATTACGCCAAAAACCCGATGCCAAAAAAGTCAGTAACACCTTGACGAAAGCGTGGAATGCGATTGCCGAACCAAAAATCGTCATCGCCGTCGGAGCCTGCGCCATCGCGGGCGGGCCTTTCATAGGCAACTCGCAGATTCTGAATGGCGCAGGCTCGGTCGTGCCAGTTGATCTTTACATTCCAGGCTGTCCGCCCCATCTGTTCACCATCCTCGACGGCTTGCTGCGCTTGCTGGATCGGCTGTAAGAAACACCTCGCGGAGCGAAAGTCCACCAAACATGGCCGAAGTAAATGCGAGTTCGCTGTCCTATGTCTCTGCGCCTAGGGAGCGAGCCGGCCTGTGGCTTCGACGACGCTTCGAACAAAACTCAAGAATGCTTCGCGTTGCCGCGCCTCGCGTGTCAGTTCACGTTTAGCCTCGATGGCGTCGTTGATATCCCGGAGCTGCGACATCAAAGCGGGATCGGCAAAGCCATTTTTTTCCAGAAACTCTAGATATTTGTAGGGGTAGTCGCGCATGCCGTCGTCTGGAAGCTGGAGGTATCGAGGACATTGAGCAACGATCTTTCGATTCAAAACCCACGCATGGCTGCCTAGGCGAAATGCTCGTTCGTTTTCAAGCTCGGCCCTGCCCCTCTCTATCTCGATCGCTTCTTCAAGATCATCCAGTATATCTTGGATTGCCGGCGGCAGTGGTGGCCGTGAATCTATAGTAATGACGCCTTTTCGGGTCCCCTGCGGGTCGGTCTCATTGACCGGATCGGCTGCGACATAAGAATAGAGGTTAGCGTCACCGCCGCGAAAGCGAGTCGGGTCCTTGCTGGTCCAACGGCCAGTGTCCGCGTTGTAATCGCGTGCGCCGAATCGAACCAAACCGATGTCGGGGTCATAGAATCCTCCTGCGTACCCAAGCGGCTGGAATCCAGGATTGGTATCGAGCGTGACCTCGCCAAACTCATCGTAGTCGAGCCGCTGCGCGATCTCGCCTGACTGGGTGTTGATCACCAGCCGGACAGAGCCGAGTTGGTCGGTAATGAGACAGAATGTGTTCGTGCCTTTAATAACGCACGCGGGAACATTAAAGCGGCCCGCATAAACGAAACGCGAAATAACCACGTTGTTCGAGTCGAGTTCCGCGGTCGGCCGCAGGGCGTCAATCCAGAGCCAGGCTTTGATACGGTTGGCATCAGCACGCTTCTCAATGCGGCGACCGAGCGAGTCAATGCGGTAGGCGATTTCGACCCCATAAGCTGGACCGTAGAACTCAGCCAGGAAAAGGACCAGGGCCAAGACCACAATGGGTTTAATGAAGCTGACAGGTCGTGTCACGGTTAGGTCTGATGTTGTTCCAGAGATCTCAGTCCGAGTACCAGGACGTTTGCATTGTGCGGGGTTGTTGTTACTTGACCATCGGCTGCTGAAATCCACCGGCAGGCCGACTCGAAGTGGCAACTGGGCAGGGGTTGTTGAGCGGATAGGTTGAACCGTAAGAGGTGCCGAGGAACAGGTTCGAATAGAAATCGTAGGCAGTATCCACCGGCGTCGGTTCCCCTTCGATGGCCGCGACAATTGAATCTCGCGCCAACCCAATGCTCGTACTAGTGACGACGAAAACTCCTGTCCCAAACAGTCCGGCCGCCGCCGCGCCTGGCGCATAAAAGGCCGCGTTGAGCCCAAAGACAGTGCCGCCGGCCACGACGTCAGTCCAACCCTGTCCGGTTTGACCTTGTCCGATCTGGCTGATGCCGCTGACAATTTGTCCGCCACTGCTGATGGCGGTGTAGCCGCCGCTGGCATAGTTGGCGACGGGCCCCGCCCAAGGCGGAAGCGGCGGCAATTTAGGCACGGGAACCCCGACGAGCGTGCCTTGACTTTCTGTGTTGACGACGCCTTCGACGAACTCCGTCGCGCTGATCAGTGTCTCGGTGAGTGTTTTTGGACGCGTGCCTGTGACGTCGATCTGGTTGATCGGGTCGTTGTCAACATAGGCGTAAAGATTGGCCTGTCGCCCGGCGAAGCCGACCGGATCATTGTCGGTCCAGCGTCCAATCTCGGCGTCGTAATCACGTGCGCCGAACCGGACCAAGCGGGTGTCTGAATCATAAAATCCGCCAACGTAGCCAAAGGGTTGAAAGCCGGGGTTACTGTCGAGCGTCACTTGGCCAAACTGGTCGTAATCCAGGCGCTGCGCGATCTCGCCAGACTGCATGTTGACCACCAGCCGAACGGAACCGAGGTGATCGGTGATGACCCGGAAAGTATTGGCCCCTTTGGTGACATAAACGGGAACGTTGACGCCGCCAGCATAAACGAAGCGCGCACTAACCAGGTTATTCGAGTCGAGTTCGGCCGTCGGATGCAAAGCGTCACTCCACAGCCACGCTTTAACGCACTGACCGTCCATGCGCGTTTCGACGCGGCGGCTTTGCGGGTCGATACGGTAGGTGATTTCCGCTGAGAACATGGAGGAACCGCAACCAAACGCCAGTATTCCGATCAGATGCAAAAATGTTTTCATGCGGCTGACCATGTCTCAACCGCCGATCTTACGGGGCCGATACAGGCGCGGATCGACAGGCACCGTCATGGGGGCGGCGGTCGGACAAGAGCGCGGGCGGCGGACCAACAAATCACTTTGGTCGGTTTCAAACCACGGGCTCAACGCATTGACGACGGGGTCAATCGTCGTTTTAACGTGCGGGATGATGGCGACGGTATCTGTCTTCAAGCGCGTGTAACTCACGCCCGGGGTGCCTAAGCCGAAATTACCGCCCCAGCCCACTGGTTCTCCTGACTGGTTATAGTAACGATCGACGCCACCAGCCAAGGTGCCGGAGCCAGCGGACACGCTGTTCTGGCTAGCGGGACCTACCAGGCCGGATTTGTCCATCCCCGGAAAGTAACCGGCTTGTGCCGTGCCCGATACTCCAAGCGGCCCCGACGCCAAACTGGGGCCTTGTCCTCCTGTATAGGTGACTGAAAAGCCGGTGGAGTCCATGTTGATATTTACGCCCGCGCTGCCCGCGAAAGGGCCCACGTTGCCATCAGCGTTAATTCCCCAACTCACCGTCGCTTCGTCGGGACTGAGCCCGTTGCGATCGGCGTACCCGACGGGGTTGCTAAAGGCATACTCGTAGAAGTTGGCGGTGCCGCTATTGATCAGGATCGGGTCTTTCTCAAGCCATCGCCCTGCTTCCACATCGTAGTCGCGGGCACCGAATCGAACCATGCTCGAATCGAGATCGTAAAACCCGCCCGCGTAGCCGAACGGCTGGAAGCCCGGATTGGTATCGACGGCGACGCGGCCGAATTCGTCATAATCAAGCCGCTGGGCGATGTCGCCCGTCTGCGTGTGGACGACCAGACGAACGCTGCCGCGGTGGTCAGTGAGGAGGCGAAAGGTGTTTGTGCCTTGCACCAT
>CAZCUL010000290.1:0-4111 GCA_964501475.1 uncultured Verrucomicrobiota bacterium
TACGCCGCTCTGCTTACCAGGAACAACTATGTGGCGCCGCCCCAGTTATACCAGCGCCCGCAAGCCCGTGGCGACGTGCTGGCAGTTCATATCGTTGAGGGCAGGGGAATCAGATAAGGAGAATTACTATGACCTATGATCGAGTGCAGTTACTACTCATCGTGATGGGAACAATGGCGCTGTTCCTGCCGCTGCCGGCACAGGATAGCGGCCCCAAGCCGTCGATTACGATCACGCAGGCGCCTCCTTCCGATCCCGGCGGACCGGACAAGATGGCGCGTATTTCCGGCGCCACGACCGGCGCCTGTAAAGAATGCGCGGTAGTGATCTATTCGAAGGGCGACGTGTGGTATGTGCAGCCGTGGGCGGCGCAGCCATTCACCGATATCTCAGATACCGGTCAATGGAGCACGGACATACACTTGGGGACTGAATACGCTGCGATTCTGGTTCGCCGCAGTTACCAGCCGCCGGCGCGCACGGGGACTCTTCCGGCCGTGGGCGGCGACGTCTTGGCGGTCACCACAGAGCGCGGCAAGAAGGCTTCGGCGCCTGAAGGAAAAGCCGAAATGAAAAAGGCACTGGAGTTCGCCGGATATCTGTGGAACGTTAAGTCCAGCCGTGAAAAAATAGGTCCTGGGCCGAATTACTTTTCCGAAGATAATGTCTGGGTCGATGCCGCGGGCCGATTGCACCTGAAGATCGCGAAGGTGGATGATAAGTGGACCTGCGGCGAAGTTGTCAACCAGTCGCGGCTGGGAGCGGGCGAGTACACGTTTGATGTCGATGTGCCGGACCTGCCGCCGGAAGTGGTGCTCGGCTTGTTCAGTTGGGATTCGGGCGCGCGCGACCGGCATTTTCGCGAAGTCGATGTGGAAATCGGACGCTGGGGAGATCGCAGGAACAAGAATGCGCAGTTCGTGATTCAGCCCTATACCAAACCTGAAAACATCTTTCGATTCGAAATGCCTTCCGGCGCCGCGTCGCATTCCTTTGTGTGGCACACCGGGCGGGCGGCGTTCCGAAGTTCGACGATGGGGTCATCCGGCAGAGAGTTGACGCCGGTCGAGGAACACTCATTCAGCTCCGGCGTCCCTGACCCGGCAGGAGCCCAGATGAGAATCAACCTGTGGGTTACCGGGACGCGCCCGGAGGGTTCGGAGAACGTTGAAGTTGTGGTGAAGGGATTTTATTTCCGGCCAGTGCCTGAATTGAAATAGAGAACAGGCGTGACAAGCCACATGAAACGATACTGGATCTGGTACCTGGCGGGATTGCCAGTGATCGCCGGAGCGGCGTACCTGCTTTGGCCGTGGATTTGGTCGTTCAATGAGGAGCGTCTCGGCCGCGCCGCGTTTGAGGAGCGCCGGTATTCCGACGCGGTCACCTCGTTCCAACGTGCGTTGGTGACGAGGCCGCATGCGGCCGGCATGCGCCGCCGGCTCGGGGAGGCGTTCGCCGACAGTATGTGCCCCGCTCGGAATCGCCCGACAATCTGCGGATCGCCAAACAGGCGTCAGACCAGTTTGATGCGGTATTAAAGCAACAGCCGAACGACGCGGAGACCCTTCGGTCCGTGGCGTCGCTGTATCTCAAGCAGGGCCGGTTGCAGGACGCGGCACGCGTCTACCGGGAGTTGTCCAAGCTTCTGCCGAGTTCCGCGGAAGCGTATTACCTGCTGGGATCGATTGCCTGGGAGAGATTCGCACCGGTGTATTGGTCCGCGCGCGCGGCCGCCGGAGCGCGGCCGGAAGACCCCGGACCGATTCCGGATGCATCCGCCAGAACCCACCTGCGAGCGGAATGGCTGCCGGCGCTGGATGCAGCAGTTTCGGATTTGAAGCGCGCGAACGAGCTGGACCCCGGCAACGACGAAGCTATGACGTGCTTAAGCGAGGTCCTGCGGGGCCGTGCCGGTCTTGCCGGGAGCGACGCGGAATTCGAAAGCACGGTTCGCGAGTCGGCCGATTGGGCGCAGCGTGCCGCGGAGGGCAGGCTGAGGAAAGTGGAGCGCCGCTAAGGTTGGCGCGACGCTATATAGGTTGGGAGCTGGAGGGATTGTCGTGGCGGCGACGACGAGGGGGACAAAGCTCGATCTCAGCATTCTCGAGAAGCTGTACCGGCCGCGGTGGCGGAGCGATGGCTGGATTACGGCCGTGTGGCTGTTGGCGCTGTCGATCGCGGCCGGGGTGGCGGCTTCGGTGGCGGCTTCGCATGTACTCATGCCTACCTTTTTTGCGCTCCTCGGCGCCGGAGTCGCGGTGGCGATCGTGGGGAGCCAGGCCAAGAGCGCCAAGAAGTGCCTGGAACGCGAATGTCTCGCACGGAAACTTCCGGCGCATGAATTGATTCGGAAACATGACGGGTTATACCGGCACTGGTTTGACTGGCACAGCCTGTTCTGCGCGCAACTCTCCTGGTGTTTCGGGTTTGCGCTGCTGAACGCATTCGGCCCGTCCACAGGCGCGATGATTGTGATGGCCGCGCTTCTTTCGTGCAGCGGCTTCGCGGTATTCGGAGCCGCGATCCGGGCTCGCAAGGACGGGCTGGCATTGTGCTGGCGGTATCCGCTTCCGGCGCCGGGCAAAGTGTGGCGCGATTGGTTCCGGTATGCCGCCGTGGTGATGACTCCGCGCCGACGCTATGACGCGGCCGTGGAGCGCGATTTCGCGGAGGGCGGATTTGTCAATCTTGGCGCGCTGGAGATTTTCGAACGCGGAAGGTCAGGAAACCGCAGCCGCTACCTGGTCCTTTGGGAGAAGCGGCTGGAGCAGCCGGCGATGGAGCGGGCAACCCGGGCGGGAGTGCTGGCGGCGGTCTTTGTTTGCGCGCTGGCGGCTGCGGTGATGCTGGTTCCGCTTCTGGAGGGCACGGAGCGCTCGCCTCCGTTGCAGGAGATGATGCAGCGCTGGTTTGGGGGCGTCGGCGGGCAGGAGCACCAGGGAGATCCTGCCCGATCGCAATCGGGCGGGCGGGGGCAGCGGTTGGGCGAAGGAAGTCAACAGCGCGGATGGCAAGGCGGCCAGCAAGGGATGCAGCAGGGAGCGCAAGGCGGGCAGCAGTCGAGTAGCGGACAAGGGCAGCAGCAGGGACCGCAAGGCGGGCAGCAGTTGAGTGGCGGACAAAAGCAGCAGCACGGAGCACAAGGTGGGCAATCGCCGAGCGGCGGACAAAAGCAGCAGCATGGAGCACAAGGTGGGCAATCGTCGAGTGGTGGACAAGGGCAGCAGCAGGGAGCGCAAGGCGGGCAGCAGTTGAGTGGTGGACGAGGGCAGCAGTCGAGTGGTGGACAGGGGCAGCAGCAGGGAGCGTCGGGCGAGCAGCAGTCGGAAGGGCGCGGCGAAGGCGGCGGCCTCGGACAGCAGAGTGGAGGGCGCGCGCAGTCTGGCGGGCAATCGCCATCGGGCGGCGATTCGGATTCCAGAAACTCCACCATCGAGCAGGAAAATTCGCAACCCAATCAGCGCCCTGGGCATGAGCCTGGAAAACCTGTGCTCGGGGAGACTCCCAGAGTATTGCCGCCGATACCTCGTAACCCCGGCCAGGTAATCAATATCAAGCTGCCCGCAGACCCGAAATCCAAGGCGGCAGCCGAAAAAGGCGAACGGCCCGGGCCGCTGAGGACAGCACCGACCAGCCGGAAAAGAACGCTCCTTCGTACCGGCCAGTGCCGGGCGCAATGCCTGCTGCGGCGGAGCCCGGACCGTCGCAGCCGGTGCAACACCTGCCGAACTGGATCTACTTCCTGCTACACAAGTGAGACGCCGCTATGCAAGTGATCGAAATCCGCAGTCATACCGAAGCCGTGCTCGATGCCATCCGGCAGAAGATGTTCGGCCTCGATCAGATTGCGAGATTCTGTCTGGTGGCGCTGTATTCGGGCGGCCATGTTTTGCTCGAGGGCAATCCGGGCGTCGGCAAGACGGAGCTGATCAAGACCATGGCGGGGGTCCTGAATCTGCCCTGGGGACGCATCCAATTCACGCCGGATTTGATGCCCGCCGACATCACGGGCACCCTGATGCCGGACGGACATGGACGGCTGGAATTCAAAAGAGGACCGGTCTTCACATCGCTGCTGTTGGCCGATGAAATCAATCGGGCCACGCCG
>CAZCUL010000291.1:0-3267 GCA_964501475.1 uncultured Verrucomicrobiota bacterium
GGGGTATCAGGGACGACCTCGAAAATGCCGGCGCCATCTGGGTCGATGCGCCGGTGGTGGTGGATGGAAATCTCATTTCCAGCCGCACGCCGAAGGACTTGCCGCAATTCGCGCAAGCCATGGTCCAATTCATAACGGGCGCCTCGAAAGACAAGTTGCCCATCGTTGACAAAGCCACGGCCAATATCGATGACGAGCGCCATGCCGCGGAATTGAAACGGGTGATGATGAGAGATTTTCTGAAGTAGCGATTCGAGTCTGGAAGTTACCGCATGGCCGCGCACCGTTCTTCCACCGCACAGGGCGATCCCACCTTTAACGCCCGGTCGCGCACCACCTGGGAAATCATCCGGCGCGTCTCGGGATACCTCGCGCCCTACAAATGGATGGCTCTCGGAACGATCCTCTGCGCCGTCCTCTCGCTCGGCTTTGCCTTCACCTACCCAAAACTAACGGAGCTGGTCATCGACGACGTGATCGGCCAGGGGAAGGCGGAACTGCTCATGCCGGTCATGCTGACATTGATCGGGGCTTTTCTCCTGCGGGACCTGTTCAACAGCCTGCGCATCCGCATTAACAATACCTTCGAGCAAAACGTGATTTATGACATGCGCCGGGAGGTCTTTGCGCGGCTGCAGCGGCTTTCGGTCAATTACTTCGATCAGCGTTCGTCCGGCGACCTGATGACCCGGGTCATCGAGGACATCAATTCGGTGGAACGTGTCTTGATTGACGGCACGGAGCAAGGGACGGTCGCGCTCCTGAGCGTGGCGGGGGTGGCGGCGATTTTGTTCAGTTTGAATCCCACTCTGGCGGCGGTGGCCATGATTCCCCTGCCGCTTCTCACCGGTGGGGCGCTCTGGTATACGCTGACCGCTCACCGGCGCTACCGGGCACAGCGCAAAGCCGCCAGCGCCATGAACGCCCTGCTCATGGACAATCTGCAAGGCATCCGGCAGATCAAGGCCTTCACCCGCGAAATCCATGAGGACACACGTTTCGGGCAACGGGCGGATGATCTGCGGCGGGGCACGCTGGGGGTGATGCGCGCCTGGGCTGCCTATTCGCCGGCCATGAGCTTTGCGGCCGCGCTTGGCCTCGCCCTCGTTTTATGGCTTGGCGGGCGGTTGGTGCTCGCAGGCACTCTGACGCTGGGTGAGCTGGTCGCTTTCAATCTTTACCTCGCCCTCTTTTACGAACCGATCGCGCGCTTGCACGGCTTGAACCAAATGTTGCAGGCGGCCCGCGCCGCCGGCGAACGGGTCTTTGACATTCTCGACACACCGGAAGAACGCACCGACGCCCTGCGTCCGGAGATTTTGCGCGCGCCCGTCCGCGGGGAAGTCATCTACGAAAATGTTTCTTTCAGTTATTCCCCCGATAAACCGGCCTTGAAGAATGTTTCACTGCAAGCGAACCCCGGGGAAATGCTGGCTTTGGTGGGGCCGACCGGCGCCGGCAAATCGACTCTGGTCAATCTGCTGGCGGCGTTTTATGAGCCCACAGCCGGGCGCATTTTGATTGATGGCCAGGACATCCGCCAGGTTCGCCTCACTTCCCTGCGCGAGCAGATCAGCGTCGTCAGCCAGGAAGCCTTCCTTTTCAACGGCACCATCCGCGAAAACATCCTTTACGGCCGGCTCGACGCCAAAGACGAGGAAGTAATTGATGCCTCGCGCGCCGCCAATTGCCATGAGTTCATCAGCCGTCTGCGCGACGATTATGATACCCGGGTGGGCGAGCGCGGTATCAAGCTGAGTGTGGGCGAAAAACAGCGGGTCAGTATTGCGCGGGCGCTGCTCAAGAACGCCCCCATTCTGATTCTCGACGAAGCCACTGCCAGCGTCGATACCGCGACGGAGAAGCTGATTCAACAGGCCTTGGAGCGGTTGATGGCGGACCGCACCAGTTTTGTCATCGCGCACCGCCTGAGCACGATTCGGAAGGCAAACCAAATCCTCGTCCTGCGCGGCGGCCAGATTATTGAGCGCGGAACGCACGAGGAACTGATTTCAGTCGAGGGCCTCTACGCGCGCCTGGCCCGGATTCAGAATACGACTTTTATTGAAGAGGGCTTCGCCAGGCTGGCGTTGAGTTGATCGGAAAGCGCCGCGCCTGCTGCCGAGCCTGGTGTTTCGCGGGTTGCGAAACGGCGGAGCGCGCGGTCGGATAACGAGGCGCCCGCAACACTCCCGCTACGGTACGAAAACAAATTCCGGCGAATTCACCAGCGCCCACACCATGTCCTCCATGCGTTCGCGCCATTCCGGCGCGAGGCGGTCCGTGGGCCGATCGCCCGCCCGCGCTTCCCGTTCCAACTCCTGCTTGATCCGGGTTGCTTCGGGATTGAGATGATTGGACCAGGAAACGGGACGCCGCGGATTCTTTTCCCGATAGGCGCTGCTGGCGCTCGGTTCGGTTCGCCGCTCTGCGTAACCTTCCTCGAGAACATTCACAAAAAGCGCAAGCTCGTCTTCCGACGGCGGTCGGGAAAGCAATCTCAGAAAGACCGCGCGAACCAGCTCCGGCAGCGGCTGCTCCTTGACGGCCAGTTCGGTCAATCCACTCTCATCGGAGAGCCGGACGATGCGTCCGTTGCTCAAGAGGCTGTTGGCCAGGTTCGCCGGCTGAAGGACGTTGGGCGCCTCTTCACGCACGGTGAGCGGGTTTTGGCGCGATTCCCGCCAGCCGAAAGTGACCAACGTATCCAGAATAGCCTGGGCTTTGGGCATTGCCAGCGCAGGGCGATCACGTTCATTCGACAAGGAGGTAAACTCCCAGGCGCGTTCCGGAGTGCCGAGATTGTTAAAATCCTTCACGGGCCGGCGCCCATCGACGTCCAGATTCATTTCCTCCGATTGAAAATCCTTGCCGGCGGCGATGAAAAGCGAGTCCACCAGTTGCTCGGCCGAAAGGCGGCGGCGCGCGGGCGAGGCGAACAATCGCTTTTCCGCGTCCACATCCCGGGAACCTTCCGCCGTAGCCTCCCGCTGGTAGGCATGTGAATTAAGAATCAGCCGGGCCGCATGCTTGAAGTCGTAATTGTGCAAGACAAGTTCGCGCCCGAACCAGGAGAGCAATTCAGGATGCGATGCCTTCGCGTTCTCCCAGTCGTCAACCGGCTCGACGATTCCCCAGCCGAAATACCGTTGCCAAAGCCGGTTCACGATCACTTCGGCGAACCGTTCATTTCGCGGATCCGTCAAAAGCGCCGCCAGCCTTTCGCGGCTATCTTCCGGATTTCGCAATACTTCGTCCGCCAGCGGC
>CAZCUL010000292.1:0-6161 GCA_964501475.1 uncultured Verrucomicrobiota bacterium
CTCGGCTCCGGACTATGTGGGCAAATCGTGGTCCGGCTTCCACGAAGACCCGCAATTGGCGCAACGCATCCTGGACCGGGTCAGCCGCGGGGAAACCGTCGTCAATCAAGAGGCGCGCCTGCTCATCCAAAACGGCGCGGCAAAGGTCGTGATGCTCAATGCCAACGCCTTTTGCCGGGACGATGAATTTGTTTACGCCCGCTGCTTTACCCGGGACATCAGTGAGCGGAAGGCTGCGGAGAAGGCGCTGGTGGAAGGGCAGGCGTTTCTACGCATGATACTGGATGCAAATCCGAATCTGATCCTGGTGAAGGATCGTTCCGGCCGCATCCGGCTGGCCAACGAGGCTTTGTCCGCGGCCTATCAACTTCCGTTGGAACAACTGGTGGGCCGGTTGCATCACGAGCTGCACGAGGAAAAGGGGATGAGCCTTGAGGAGGTGGACCAGTGGCTGCGCGACGACGAAGAGGTGATTGCCACCCAAAAGCCGAAGCAAATCGTGGAGCCGTTCAGCCACCGGGATGGGTCCTTGCACTGGTACCGGACGCGCAAGCTGCCATTGTCCCTCGACGAGAACCAGCACTGTGTCCTGATCATCTCGGAGGACATCACCGAACGGCGCACAGCCCAGGACGAGCTGAAAAAGCTGAACCTTGAATTGGAACGACGAGTGACGCAGCGCACCGCTCAGCTCGAGGACGCCAACAAGGAGCTCAAGGCGTTTTCCTATTCCATTTCCCATGATTTGCGCGCGCCGTTGCGGGCGATCCAGGGCTTTACTCAGATCATCCACGAGGAATATCAGTCGAAGATGGATGCGGAATGCGCCCGACTCTTCAGCGTCATTTCAAGCAATGCGCGCCGCATGGCGCGGCTGATCGATGACCTGCTTGCCTTTTCCAGGATCAGTCGCCAGGAGCTGGAGCAATCGCCCGTTGATATGACGGCCATTGCCCGAAGCATCATCGAGGAACTAAGCGATCCGAAACAAAAAATTCCAATTGCCCTCCACGAACTGCCGCCCAGCCGCGGAGATCGCGCGATGCTCGAACAGGTCTTCACCAATCTGATTTCGAATGCGCTGAAGTTCACCCGGAAAGTTCCGGAACCGGCCATCGAGGTCGGCGGCCGATCCGCGGGCGATGAACAGGTCTATTACGTGCGCGACAACGGAGTGGGGTTCGATATGAAATATGCGCAAAAGCTCTTCCAGGTTTTTCAGCGCCTGCACTCTGCCGACCAGTTCGAAGGGACGGGGGTGGGGCTGGCGATTGTGCAACGGATTATTCACCGGCACGGGGGGCGGGTCTGGGCTGAAAGCCAGGTCCAGACAGGGACCACGATTCATTTCACGCTGCCGGCGCCGAACTTCGAAGAAGCGCCAAGGCCAGGCTGATTTGCCTGTTTGAGAGAAGGAGGTGGGATTTGCCTCGATCGAGAGGAAAGTTTTTCCCACGCCCGCTATGCCTGGGCAAAAAGAGCCGCAGCGGCCGGGTTTGGATCACTCCGGGAAAACCTGGAGCCGCGGTAAGCGCCGCATTTGCCATGGATTAGGACAAAACGTCCCGCAACGGGACGTTTTGCTCCCGTCGGTGGAACCGGTTCTGCTGAGTCTGCGCCTTACGAAAACTCAGGTTGAACCGGACCAGAACGGCATGCCCCCCTGGCCCGCTCTCGCGAGTTTTTGATTTCAGATGGGTTCGAGCCTGGAAAAACAAGAGTTCGCAGCGGACGCAGGTCCTGTGACGCGGGTGAGTAGCGCAACAAATCCACCGGGATTTGCCCAATCATCGGGCGCGCCATTGCTGGCTCGGCCGCTCAAGATCCTCTTGCTGGAGGATGTCCCCCACGATGCTGAACTGATTCATCGCGAGCTGCTCAAGGCGGGACTCAGTTGCGAACCGCGCCGGGTCGATACGGTGGACGACTTCCTCCGCGAGCTGAAGGAGTTTGATCCGCAAATCATCCTGGCGGATTACGCCCTGCCGCAATTCAGCGCTTTGGACGCCTTGCGCGTCCTGCGCGAGGAGCAGTCCGGAGTGCCGGTCATCCTTGTGACTGGTTCGCATTCGGAAGAGGTCGCCGTCGAATGCATGAAAGAGGGGGCCGACGACTACATTCTTAAAGCCAGCCTCAAGCGCCTCCCTTCCGCGGTCCGCAATAGCCTCAAGAAACGGGAAGCTGAACTGGAACGGGTCGCCACCGAAGCCGCCTTTCGCCGCAGTGAGGAACAATACCGGCTCATTGCCGAAAACACCGGTGACCTCATTGGCCTCCTCGACCTTGAAAACCGGTTTCTCTACGCCAGCCCCTCCTACGCCGGGGTGCTCGGCCATGATCCAAAGGACCTTGCCGGCACAGCCTTCGTCAATCTCATTCACCGCGAGGACGCGACCGGTTTCAAAGAGGTCCTGAACGAAGCGCTCTTCCTCCGCGAAGCTCGAAATGTCGAAGCGCGCCTGCGGCACACCAACGGCCAGTGGCGCATCTTCGAGTCGGCCGTCAGCTTCATCTTTAACGAAGGCGGCAAAGCGGAGCGGGCCCTGATCGTCTCGCGCGACACCACCGAGCGCCGGCGGGCCGAAAAGGAAATTCGCAAACTGGCCGCCTTCCCCCAGTTCAACCCGAACCCGGTCCTGGAATTCAAGGCCGATGGCACGCTCACCTACTTCAACGATGCCGCCATGGAAATGGCCCGTTCCCTCGCGAAAAGCCATCCGCAAGCCTTGCTCCCGCTGAACACGGGCACGATCATCAAGGTTTGCCTGGCCACCGGGCAGAATCAGTTGCACGTGGACAACATCGTGGCCGGCCGCACCGTCTCCTGGTCCTTTTGTCCCATCATGTCCAACCGCGTCGTTCACTGCTACGCCGAAGACATCACCGAAAGCCTGAACATGGAGGCGCAGCTCCGCCAGGCGCAAAAGATGGAATCGGTGGGGCAGTTGGCCGCCGGTGTCGCCCATGACTTCAACAATATTTTAACCATCATCCAGGGACACGCCGGCCTGCTGCTTTCCGATGAATCATTGGTCTCGGGCCTGACCGAGTCCGCGCGCCAGATCGGCCTGGCCGCCGAACGCGCCGCCAATCTCACCCGGCAATTGCTCATGTTCAGCCGCAAACAGGTCATGCAGCCGCAGTTGCTCGACCTGAACGAAGTGGTCAGCGACGTCTCCAAGATGCTCCGTTCGCTGCTGGGCGAACAAATCACCTTGCGGCGAAACAGTATCCCCGACCTGCCCCCGGTCTGTGCCGATCGCGGCATGATGGAGCAGGTTCTGGTCAACCTGGCCGTCAATTCGCGCGACGCCATGCCCAAAGGCGGGAATCTGTTCATCAGCACTTTTGCCGTCGAGATCGACGACGGTTACGTGCAACGCCATCCCGAAGCCCGCCCCGGTTGTTACGTCTGCCTCAGTGTCTGTGACAACGGCCACGGAATGGACGAAGCCACGCTCAGCCGCATCTTCGAGCCCTTCTTCACGACCAAGGAAATTGGCAAAGGCACCGGCCTCGGCCTCGCCACCGTTTACGGCATCGTCCAGCAACATCAGGGCTGGCCCGAAGTGCAGAGCGAAGTCGGCAAGGGAACCACCTTCAAGGTCTTTTTGCCGGTCAGTTCCAAGGCGCCCCAGCGGCACGGTTCAGCCACGCGCCAGGTCGTGCCCGGGGGCGACGAAACCATCCTGGTGGTGGAAGATGAGCCCGCCCTGCGTGAGCTGGTTCAGGAAATCCTTCAGAAAAAGGGGTATCGCGTCCTCGACGCTTCCACCGGGGTCAAAGCACTCAAGGTCTGGGAGGAGCACAAGGATGAAATCGACCTGCTGCTCACGGACATGATGATGCCGGAGGGGGTCTCAGGCCGCGAACTCGCCGACCAACTCCTGCTCGATCGGCCCAATCTCAAGGTGATCTATACCAGCGGCTACAGCCTCGACGTCGTTAGCCCTGAATTCAACATCCAGGACACCATCTTCCTCCAGAAACCCTACCATCCGGAAACGCTGGCCCAGACCGTCTGGGATTGCCTGAACAAGCCGGCGAAGTGAATCGGCTCAGTCCCGAGCCCGCAGTTCGTAGTTGAGAAACGACAGGCAGTAAATGGCCGCGGTATCGCTCCGCAGCACCAGCGGGCCCAAGGTTATCGGGCGAACTTCGGATTGCCTGGCCAGGTCGATTTCTCCGGGTGTGAAATCTCCCTCTGGACCGATCCAGACGGCGACCTCTCCCGGCCAGCGGCCGTGCTGTTCGCGAAACTCCTTCAAACAGATTCGCGGATGCAAAGCAGCCGTATCCAGGGAAGCAATCAAAGAAAGATCGAACCCCCCCGCTTGTCTCAGCCAGTCCTTTGGCGTTTGCGGAGCCACGATTTCAGGCAGCCGCGGTGAACTGCATTGTTTGAGCGCCTCAATCATGGTGCTCTGCCACCGGGAAAGTTTTTTCTCGACGTTCTCTTGGTCGAGGTGCGGCACGGCGCGCTCGGTCAGCAAAGGCACGATACGGTGAGCTCCCAGCTCGGTGGCCTTCTGCAGGATATTGTCGAATGCTTTCCCTTTGGCCAAAGCCTGCACCAGCGTGATCTCGAACGGAGGCCGCTCCACAAGCTCTTCCCCGGTCACGCGCAACTGAACCGACTTGCGATCGGCCGCCACCACTTCGCAAGTGAGCCGCTTTCCCGCCCCATCCAGGACCATGACCCTTTCTCCGGGCTGCACGCGCAGGACGTGCAGGGCGTGGTGCCCTTCCCGGCCGTCTAAAACCAGGCGTTCTCCGCGGCACTGATTCGCTGGCAGATAGAAACGATGCATGGCAGGCGCGCTTCGCAGAGGGTTCTCAGCCGTCGGAGGAACCGGCCCTTAAATCGTTCGTGTGAGGTCCCGCACCTTTGCAACCCAGGGCGTTTGCCTGGACCGGGATCAATCCATTGAGCGTGGGGAAGTTCATGGATGCAGGCTCGATTCGGTTTCTTTCTCTGCTCCCGCCATCGACTCGTCGCCCGCGCTCCTCTTCCGGAACCGTCCCTGGATATCTTCCAGGATCAGGTAGCTCGCCGGGACAAGCAGCAGCGATATCATGGTGGCAAACATCACTCCGAAACCGAGCGAGATCGCCATCGGAATCAGAAATTTCGCCTGCACGCTCTTCTCCAGAAGCAGCGGTGTCAACCCGGCAAAGGTCGTCAGCGAGGTGAGCAGGATCGGCCGGAACCGCGCCACACCCGCCTGCCGGACCGCTTTCTCCAGATGGCCGCCCCGGTCGCGAAAGCGATTGATAAAATCCACCAGCACCAGGTTGTCGTTCACCACCACCCCGGAAAGCGCCACGATTCCAAACATTGAAAGGACGGTTAAATCCATCCCCACGATCATATGCCCCAGGACCGCGCCCACGAATCCAAATGGAATCGCCGACATGACGATAAACGGCTGCAAATAGGACCGGAACGGAATGGCCAGCAACGCATAAATCACCAGCAAGGCCAGCGGATAACCGCCGAAAATGCCCCGCATGGTCTCCTGTTGCTCGCGCTGTTCCCCCTCGAACGACCAGCGAACTCGTGGATGTTCCGCGGCCAGTTTTGGCAAAAAATTCTCCTGCAGGTCCGCCAGAATCTCGCCTGAATTGCCTTTGCTTTGATCGACGTCGGCAGTGACGTTGAGGGCGCGCTGCCGGTCCACACGCCGGATGGCCGCGTATCCGCGACCCAGTTCGGCCTCGGCCACCGCTGAAAAGGGGACCTCGGCGCCGTTCACGGTCCGAATCCGCATCTGTTCCAAATCACCGAGGGAGCGCCTTTCCCCGGCCGGATAACGCACCATCACTTTCACCTCGTCGCGGCCGCGTTGAATCCGTTGGGCTTCTTCGCCATAAAATGCCTGCCGCACTTGCCGGCCCAGATTCTCCAGGGTCAACCCCAGAACCTGCGCGGACGGCTTGATGGCCAGTTTCACCTCTTCCTTGCCCTCCCGGAACGAATCGGCAATGTCCAGCACACCCGGGTAACTGGCCAAATGCCGCTTCAGCTTATCCGCCGCCGCCCGCAATTCCTGAAAATCCACGCCGACAAGCTGGAGGTTGATCGCCTCGCCGGATGAAAAAAGCGACGCGGTAAATGTCAGTTCGACCACATCCGGAATCGGTCCGGTCATTTCCCGCCA
>CAZCUL010000293.1:0-8856 GCA_964501475.1 uncultured Verrucomicrobiota bacterium
AGGAAAACAACCTCAACATCCGCCTTTACGGAGAGAAGGGCGGGATCGAGTGGCATCAAAAGGAGCCCAATACCATGCTCGTTAAGTGGCTCGATCAACCGATGCAGGTTTATCGGACGGCAAACGGCTACCTGGGCGCAAACGCCAAAGCGGCCGCGCGCACCCCGCCGGCCCATCCGGAAGGTTACCTCGAAGCCTTCGCCAACATTTATAAAAACTTCGCCAGCCATATCCGGGCCCGGCTCGAAGGCCGAAAAGTCGCCGAGAGCGATCCCACGCTGGACTATCCGAAGATCGAAGACGGCGTGCGCGGCATGGCCTTCATCGAAGCGGTGGTGAAATCGTCGAAGAACAACGCCGCCTGGACGAAGCTTGACCTGTAGTCAATCAGAGTTAAGGCCCTCCCGCCGCCCGGCGCCAACCGAGCTGCTTTCTTCGCCAAGAGCGCAACAGCCGGGGTAACGAGGCTCACTCCACGGATTTCGGGTTTCAGATTTCAATCAGAGCCTCCTGACGCCCGGCTCCACAGTTCCCTGCAGGCGGTTGCTTCCTGGCGAGCAGCTATTCGCGGGTGAAAATGTGCGCGAAGTGTTGTGAAAATGCGCAGATCCTGGTTGTCCGCCGAGCGCGCGATGATCTCTTCCCGCCAATCCCCCAGGATGTCCGCGCACAAGGAAGGCAGCGGGCGGACAAAATACGCACGGCCCCCGCCCGGTCCGCATTCGCGTCCACAAAGCTCGTCGAATCGCTGATGGGGCGCGAATTCAGCCTGAGCGGTTCGCCC
This sequence comes from uncultured Verrucomicrobiota bacterium, assembly GCA_964501475.1. Taxonomy (GTDB): domain Bacteria; phylum Verrucomicrobiota; class Verrucomicrobiia; order Limisphaerales; family CAZCUL01; genus CAZCUL01. The sequence goes on from CAZCUL010000293.1 coordinate 785, forward strand.
TCTTGACTGACGCGATACACATTGAATCCGATTCGGTCCGGGTCCGTGCCCAACAATCGCCAGCCCACAAAGACGTCCTGCCCGCGGTTGATCGCGACAACGCCGCGTTCCCAGTGCTCCATCTGCCGCCGGGCGTTTGCGGCGGGTGCGTCTCCTGATGCCACCCCCAGAGCAGTGGTCAACACCACCGTATGCAGATGTTTCATCAGCGGATTCATTCGGCGCACGGTCTTAATTTATCCGAGGTCTTCCAGTTTCGTCGAGTCATCCGCACACCTGCGACCTCGCGATTTTCAAGAAATGAGAACAGCTTGCGGTTTCTAAAAGAAGCTCCTAGGCTCCGTCCCCATTAGCGTATGAACAACCCGGTTCGCCTCAAACTTTTCATCATGATGGTGCTGGAACTCCTCATTTGGGGGGCCTGGCTGCCATTGATCAACGAATACATGCGCGCGGGGCTGCAGTTCGAGGAATGGCAGCGCACCTGGGTGCTCAATGCTTTCGCCGTGGCCTCGTTGACAGCCATGTTCTTCAGCAATCAATTTGCGGATCGGAGATTTGCCGCGGAGAAATTCATGGCCTTCAGTCATCTGGTGGCCGGGCTGGCCGTTTTCGCGATGTTTTGGGTGAAGAGTTTCTGGCCCTTCTTCACGCTCATGCTCGTCCATTCGCTTTTTTACGTGCCGACCATTTCCATCGCAAACTCGATTGCCTTTGCGAATATTAAAGACCCGCAAAAGGAATTTGGGATCATTCGGATGGGAGGCACGGTCGGGTGGATCGCTGCCGCCTGGCCGCTCTTCTTCGTTCTGGGTACGAAACAGGGCCCCGAAGCGCAGGACGCCAAAGCCTGGATCTTCATCCTTGCCGGCGTGGCGTCGTTTGCGCTGGCTGCCTTCAGTCTGACCCTGCCCCACACACCGCCCAAACCAGTGAAGGAGGGCGCGGCGAAATTCGCCTGGCTCGAGGCGATCTCGATGCTCAAGAAGCCGTTCATCCTCGTGCTTTTCATCGTCACCTTCATTGATGCCACCATTCACATGGGTTACTTCTACATGACGGGCGGTTTCCTCGAGAACGGCGTCGGGATGGAAGCCAAGTGGATCATGCCCGTCATGAGCCTGGGGCAGGTCGCGGAGATTGGCACCATGGTGATCCTTGGCTTTGTCCTCACGCGGTTGGGTTGGAAGAAAACGATGGTGCTTGGGATTCTCGGCCATGCCGCACGATTTGCGGTCTATGCGTTCTTTCCCACGGAGCAGTGGCTGATCATTGCAGTGCAGATTCTTCATGGCATCTGCTACGCCTTCTTCTTCGCCACGGTCTATATTTTCGTGGATGAATTCTTTCCCAAGGATGCGCGATCCAGCGCTCAGGGCTTGTTTAACTTCCTCATCCTGGGGGCCGGTCCGTTCGTGGCTGGAATCGTCTGGCCGCAATTGGAGGGCAAGCTCCGGACCGCCGCCGGCATCGATTACCAGAGTCTCTTTTTGGTTCCCACGGGTCTGGCCATCTTTGCCGCGATTTTGCTCGTGTTGTTCTTCAATCCGCCCAAAAAGGCCCAACCGGTCGTCTCGGAGGCACCCGCACCGCCGCATTAGGCGCTGCTGTCAGAAACCATTCGTCCCAATCCTATGCAAAACACGATCCCACGCCGCCAATTCATCAAGACCACCGCTGCCGTTGCCGCGGGCTTTGGTTTAACTTCGTGCATGACCACCTCATCCTCCTCCAGAGCGAAGAAGCCGCTCTATAAAATCTCGCTGGCGGAATGGTCGCTCCATCGGGCCATTCGCGATGAGAAGAAGATGACGAACCTTGATTTTCCAGTCGCGGCCAAACGCGATTACGACATCGACGCCGTGGAATACGTCAACCAGTTCTTCATGGACAAAGCCCGGGACCAGGCCTACCTGGGCGAGTTGAAGAAGCGGTGCGAAAGCGAAGGAGTCCGCAGTCTGCTCATCATGTGCGACCGCGAAGGCAATCTGGGCGATCCGGATGCGGCCAAACGGAAGGAAGCGGTCGAGAATCATCACAAGTGGGTCGAAGCGGCAAAGTTCCTGGGATGCCATTCCATCCGTGTGAATGCGGCTACGGGCGGCGCGGGTTCCTACGAGGAACAGATGGACCGGGCGGCCGACGGGCTTCGAAGCTTATCCGAATTTGCGTCCAGGCATGGGCAGAATGTGATTGTCGAAAACCATGGCGGCCTTTCCTCGAATGGCGCCTGGCTCGCCGCGGTGATCCGCAAGGTGGGTTTGTCCAATTGCGGCACCCTGCCCGATTTCGGCAATTTCAATGTCGGCGGCGGCCAGCAATACGACCGTTACAAAGGCGTGGACGAGATGATGCCTCACGCGAAAGCCGTCAGCGCCAAATCGCACGACTTCGACGCCCAGGGAAACGAGATCAACACCGACTATTCCCGCATGATGACCATTGTGAGCATCGAACATGATTATCATGGCTACGTCGGCATCGAATACGAAGGAAGCAAACTGAGCGAGCCGGAAGGCATTCGGGCTACGAAACAATTGTTGGAGCGCGTGCGGGAGGAGTTGGCGGCAAAGGCCTGATTGCCGACCGAAGCAGATCTGACGAGCAACCCTCTCGGTTACGTGTCGCCGAGCGTGGCCTTGGGCCAGCCTTTCGGGTTGGTGGCGGAGACGATTTCCCAGGGTAGCTCGTGCCTCGCAACCCTGGGCTGGAGGACGGAACGCCGTTGGCGTTCTCCGGATGAGTCTGGATAGGGGACGCACCGCCGTTGGCGTTCTTGCAATTACGTGATTCTTGAGGATCCTGCCCGCAACCGTTGACCCGTCGAACGGAATTAGGTTCTCAAGCGTCCGGGCGTCCCCAAGCGCAGCAGCGTTCCCGAGGTTTGAAAACTGGTTGCGGGGCTGGGATTTGAACCCAGTATCCCGCAGGCGCGGGATTATCAGCCTGACGAGCAGGGAAGGAAAGAGAAACCCCGGAAACTGAGCGTTCTCGGGGTTTGAGAATTGGTTGCGGGGCTGGGATTTGAACCCAGGACCTTCAGGTTATGAGCCTGACGAGCTACCAGGCTGCTCCACCCCGCGATCCGATTAACGCTGCCACTATAGGGCGCAAGGTTCGCATGGCAAGGGGTTATTTCGAGATGGCCGTGAAATCGTTTGAAACCGTCGCGATTCGTCCCGGCTATTTCTTGGATTTTTCAGGAGAGAAGGGTAGCCTCTGCGTCCGTTACGGAATGACGCAAAGAACCACCATTCTGAAATTCCTGTGGCACCCGGGACTTCTCCTGCTGACGGCCGTGACCGCTTTTTCCCAGGACGCCACGCCTTCTCAGCCGGCGCTGCTTCCGGTTACGGACGTTAAGCTTGATCGGCCGGTCGATTTTCAGGCGGACATTCTGCCATTCCTGAAGGAGAACTGTCTCGCTTGCCACAACCAGACCAAAGCCAAGGCCAGCCTGATTCTTGAAACGCCCCAAACCATTCTGAAGGGCGGCGATGCGGGACCTGCAATTGTCGTGGGAAAGGGCAGTGAAAGTTTTCTCTTTCAAGTGGCCGCACACCAGGTCGAGGAGACGGTGATGCCGCCGCGCGATAACAAAGTGGGCGCGCGCAGTCTGACCCCGCACGAACTGGGCCTCTTGAAACTTTGGATCGACGAAGGCGCCAAAGGCGAGGTAAAGGCGCTGGGCCCTGTCGCGTGGCAAGCTTTGCCGGCTAACCTGAATCCGATTTACGCGGTCGCGGTCACGCCGGACGGCCAATTCGCCGCCTGTGGCCGCGCAAACCAGGTTTTCATTTATCACCTCCCGTCCAAAACTCTGGTCGCCCGCTTGAGCGATCCGCGATTGATCCGTTCGGGCCTCTATGCCAAAGCTGGCGCCGCTCACCTGGACATGGTGAATTCGCTCGAATTTTCGGCGGACGGTTCACTGCTCGCCTCGGGCGGCTATCGGGAAGTGAAACTGTGGCGGCGCCCGCGTGACCCGCAGAAACTGAAGCTGGCCGCTTTAACCAGTGCGCCTTTTTCTGCCGGCGCGATCAGCCGGGACCGCACCCAGCTCGCTGCCGGCGGCGCGGATGGGAGAATTCATCTTTGGAATGTTTCTGAAGCCCGGGAGCTCAAAACTCTTGAAGGCCACACCAACCGTGTTCTTGACCTCGCATTCTCTCCGGATAACAGCCGGCTCCTTTCGGTGGATGACGATGGATTGCTTTTGCTTTGGGACCCTGCGGCGGGCAGCAGCATTTTGCGGACAAACGTCAAGGCCCGTGCCGTCGCGTGGCTCTCGGATCAGCAGCTTGCCAGCGGAGGCGAAGATAACGTCATTCGCGTCTGGCAGATAGCTGAAGCGGGACAGGAACTCAACCAACTCGGGGAGCTTTCCGGTCATTCTGGCCCCGTGACCGCTTTGGCCGGAATCACTCCCACGCAGCTCTTATCCGGCAGCAGCGACGGCACGGTCCGCCATTGGGATTTGGAGAAGGGCGAGCCGGTGCGCCAGATGGATCACGGCGGGCCGGTGGAAGCAGTGGCTGTGCGCCCTGACGGGAAACGTTTCGCCGCGGCGGGTTTGAACAAGGTGGCAAAACTGTGGGACGCGGCGGATGGGAAACAGCTCGCGGAAATGAAAGGTGACCGCTACGCGGGCGAGAACCTGGCGAAGGCGGAACGGACCACAAAGCTCGCTGCCGGCGAGATCACCTTTCAGAAGAGCGCAGTGGCAGCCGCTGAAGAGCAGCGCAAGAAGGATGAAGAACGCGCCGGGAAGGCCAAAGAGGCCTTTGCCAGTGCGGAAAAAAGTTTCGTGGAGAAACAGGCAGGCCTGACCAACGCTATTGCCGGCAAGGCCGAACTGGAGAAGACCCTTGCCGAGCTGGCGGCCCAATTGAGCAGCGCCACCAACGCTCTTGCCACGGCGGAGAGAGCGGCCGGGGCATCCGAAGCTGAGGCGAAATCCGCGGCAGACCGCGCCACGGAGCTTCAAGCACAAGCGGAAAAAGCGGTTTCAAACAAAGCTCAAATTGAAAAACTGGCGTCCGGTTCCGGCGATGCGCAACCGGCGCTCACCGGAGAACTCAAGGCAATTGCCGGGAAGCTCGCTTCCGAGGCCACAGCCCTGGTGGCCGCGGCCAAATCTTTTTCTCAAAAACTCGCTGCCGAAGCCGCCGCGAGGCGCGCCCAGGCGAACGAGGCCAGGGAAGAGGCAAACCAAACGCGCGCCGAAATCGAGCCCAAACAGCGACAGGCCGAGGAGAAAGTCAAAGCGGCTGTGAAGCGGATCGATGATGCGGACAAGGAATTGAAAAAGGCGGAGATGGCGAAATCGATTGCAGAAAACGAACTGCAATTGGCCACGCATGCCACGGAACGCACCTCAAACTCCGTGGTTCAGGCGCAGGAAGCCTTGAAGTCGGCGGAAGCGGCGGCCAAAGCGGCGGAAGCAAATCTGGAGGCGGCGCGGACAGTCGTCACAGAATCGGAGCAGCCGATTCACGCCCTGGCCTTCTCCCCGGACAGCCGGTTGTTGGCAACCGCGGGTGATGACCGCCGGGTGCATACCTGGAGCGCGGAGGACGGAGTCCCGTTTGAGACGTTGCGGGGGCACGAGGACGCGGGGCGGATGCTGGCGTTTGGCGGCGATGGGACGTTGTTGTCCGGCGCGGAGGATCGAAGCGGCATTCTTTGGGACTTGAACGCCGACTGGCTGTTGGAAGGGACGATAGGGACGGGAGATGCCGCTTCGCCAATCGCCGATCGCGTCTATGCGCTGGCGTTCACTCCCGATGGTTTACAGTTGGCCACTGGCGGGGGAGAGCCTTCGCGAGGAGGCGAGATCAAGGTGTGGGACGTGGCCGGCGGAAAACTTTTACAGGATTTGCCTAACGTACACAGCGATACGGTCCTGAGCCTTCACTTCGCCGCGGACGGGAATCATTTGGCGTCGGGCTCGGCCGACCGGTTTGCCAAAGTGGTTGACCGCGCTGCCGGCAAGGTCGTTAAAACATTCGAAGGGCATACGCACCACGTGCTGGGCGTGGCGCTCAGCTCGGATGGACGGACGCTGGCCACAGCCGGCGCCGACAACGTGGTGAAAGTTTGGAACGTGGTGACGGGTGAACGAAAGAAAAACGTCGAAGGCTTTGGAAAGGAAGTCACCTCAGTGCAATTCATTCCCGGCCTGGACCAATTCGTGGCCGCCGCCGGAGACAAGCAAGTAAAACTCTTTCGAGAGAACGGCGAAGTGACACGCACCTTCGCCGGCGCCAGCGACTTTCTGCATTCTGTGACGGCTACGCCCGACGGGAGGATGATCGTAGCGGGAGGCCAGGATGGCATCCTGCGTGTCTGGAACGGGAGCAATGGCGAAAGCATTGTGATTTTTCCGCCTCCTGAAAGTCTGGCGCTGTCGCGGTAAACGGATCGAAACAGCTTTCTGCTATGGAATACGAACCGGTTATTGGCCTGGAAACGCACGTCCAGCTCAAAACAAAGTCCAAGATGTGGTGCGGCTGCGCGAATGGGTTTGGCGCGCCGCCGAACACGAACGTTTGCCCGGTTTGCCTGGGGATGCCGGGCGTGTTGCCCATGGCCAATGAGGAAGCGCTGCGCCTCACGGCTTTGACCGGCATGCTGCTGAATGGCGCGGTCCCGGCGGTGGCCCGATTCGATCGCAAGAACTATTTCTATCCCGACGTTCCCAAAAACTACCAGATCACCCAGTACGACAGGCCTTCGACGGTGGGCGGTTACGTGGATTTTGAATTCGAGGGACAGATGCAACGCGTGCGCATGGTGCGGGCGCATTTGGAAGAGGATGTTGGAAAAAACTTCCACTTTGACCGGCAGAGCGGCGTGGACTTCAACCGGGCCGGCGTGCCGCTCCTGGAGATCGTTTCCGAACCGGATATCACCAGCGCTGCCATGGCCTACGAGTATCTCAATGCGCTCAAGGACATTCTGATCTACGGCGGCGTGAGCGATTGCGACATGGAAAAGGGAATGGTCCGCTGCGATGTCAATGTGAGTGTCCGTCCGAAAGGGGCGGCGGAACTCGGCGCAAAGATCGAAATCAAGAACATGAACAGCTTCAGCGGCGTCCGACGCGCGCTCGAGTACGAAATTCCGCGGCAGATCGAAGTGTTGGCAGGAGGGGGCAGGCTGGCGCAATCGACGCGCCGGTGGGACGACGCAGGCGGTATCACCGAAGAAATGCGCACCAAGGAATTCGCGCATGACTATCGCTACTTACCGGAGCCCGACCTGATGCCGTTCGAGCCGGACGAAGAGTGGCTGGCGAAAGTGCGCCAAAGGGTTGTGGAATTGCCCTTGGCCAAAAAACAGCGGCTGATCCGGCAATATCAATTGCCGGCCACGGATGCGGAAGCGTTCGTGGCTGATGTCGCTCTCTGCCATTATTTTGAAGCGGCGGCCATCGGAGTTTCGAACCCAAAGGCGCTGGCCAACTGGGTCATCAATAATCTCCGCGCCAAGTTAACTGAAAGTGGCGCCACGTTGCAGGAGCTTCGATTTACCCCGGCCGCCTTTCACGATCTCATTCGCCTGGTTGAAGGCGGGCAAATCAGCAGCAAAATCGCTCAAGACGTCTTTGCCGAGATGTTCCGGACGGGAGAGGCGCCCTCCAGGATCGTTCAGGAGAAAGGTCTCAGCCAGGTGAGCGACCTGGCGGTGATTGAAAGGCTCTGCGATGAGGTGATTGCCGCCAATCCAAAAAGCGCCGCCGACTTCAAGGCGGGAAAAGGCGCGGCCCTGAACTTCCTGAAAGGCCAGGTCATGAAGGCAAGCAAGGGAAAAGCGAATCCAGCGCTGGCCGGGGAGATCCTGGAGAGGAAATTGCAGGAGCAGGTTTCATCTTCCTGAAGGATTTGATGTGATTTGCCGGCCTCACGATTTTCCCCTACCACTGTTCAGCGAATGAAAAGCGTTCAGGCCAAAGAAGCGCTCGCGAGGGCGATTGGCGCCGCTCGATCAGCAGGTGAGTTAATGCGGGCGAATTTGCGATCCGCCAAAAAGATCAGCAGCGCCACCCAACACGACATCAAGCTCGAATT
>CAZCUL010000294.1:0-3148 GCA_964501475.1 uncultured Verrucomicrobiota bacterium
GCGCTTCCTGGAAGTCCTGGCGGTCGCGTCACCCATCCGACGATCAACCCGAAGGGTTGCCAGAGGGTAGCCGGAGGTCGAAGCAACGCGGAGACCTCCGGTCTGTGGGGAAACGAGTACGCACCCCAATGGGGTGCCAGAGAGCTTCCGGCAAAGCCTGCGGAGGAAATGGGCACTGCGGCCACGCAACGTTGACGCCGGCGAGAAAACTCTGGCGCCCGCTTTTGGCGCATCCTCTGGCACCCGGCTGGGGTGCTGCTTCTTTGCCAACCCTTTCCGGAGGTCTCCGCTACGCTGCGACCTCCGGCTACCTTCTGGCACCGCTTTGCGGTGCATGGAGTTTGGACATCTTGGCGCCGGGCCGGACCCCGTGTTGATCCCTTGTCGGAAACTTTGTCGAAAACCTTGTCGATCCGGGTCGGCCTTCTCCCGTCAGAAGCTGTTTCGACGATGGCGTGCCGCCTGCCCCAGGGAGCAGAAAGCTCTTCGGCGCACGCGCTCAGAGCCAGCCCCTTGGCATAGACCTGGAGCTTGTGAAGGGTAAGCATTTCGTCGCTGATTGACGAACAACGCGACAAAGTTTCCGACAAGGAAAGGCGAAAGGATTCCCTAAAATGTCCAAACTCCAGCGCCGTGCGGAAGCACGGCGGGCAACTTGCCTGCCGGGCCCGTTTCAGAAAGCGATGGAGTTGGTCCGGAAAAGGTCGGTCACCGCCCACAGGTTCATCGGCGAGAGGCCGCTGCCATATTTCAAGTAGCGGGCGCTGCCATCGACGAATCCGTGCACCGAACCACCGGTGCGGCTTCCCGCGCCGCCGCTCGAGTGCCTGCCCTGCTCTACTTCTTCGATGTCGTTTCCGTTGCCTTCGTAGAAGTCCATGTAGTAGTGGCCCGAATCGGTATTTTTTTCCCCGAAGGAAACGGTGTCCGCAGGATACGGGATCGAGGTTTCCCTGATGCTGCCGGCGTAGGCGCCGCTCTTGAACTCGTCCCATTGCGCCGGCTCAAGCGTGGTTTGAAAATGATCGTTCCATCCATTGATGATGTAACTGCGTGGCGCGGCGTCTCCCGGATAGTTGGGATCGGTGCCGCTGGAAATCGGCTTGGGCCCGTCGCTCGGACAAAGGAGAATTCGCACGTCTCGATAGCCATTTCGCAACCTTTCCGGCCAGCGAACCGACGACGAGCGCACTGGAAAGTTGCCCTCATATTCGTCCGCATACATCGTCAGCGACAGATTGAGCTGGCGCAGATTATTAATGCAGGCAATGCGCCGCCCGGCCTCCTTCGCGTTGCTCAGAACAGGCAGGAGCATTCCCGCCAAAATGGCAATGATGGCAATCACCACCAGCAATTCAATCAGGGTGAACGCCCTCCTCGCCGGAAACGATCCAAGGGAATTATTGGTCATCATCATTCTGTTATTACGTAAGCATTCAGTTTTTCTTGCACAAAACTTCTTCAAGAGGCGCTCTTTCCAATCGCAGGAGTTCTGTCTCGGCCCGCCCTGGGCCGGCGCCGCGACCGCCGCGGGAACACATCTGTTCATTCAGGCGGGCGATTTGCTCCATTGCCACCGCCCTACGGCTGCAAACAGTTTTCAGGCCAAAGCGATCGTCTCCTGCAACTTGTGGGAATCTCGAATAATTGCCGCCCCGAAACGTCAACTAGGTCGTATATGAGTACAAAAGGAATTTTCCTGTCGATTGTCGCAGGTCTGTTGGGCATCGCTTACTTGATCTGGTTCACTGACTTGTTCAACAAGCAGTCTATTCAAATCATCCGGCAGATTCGTCCGGCCAAAGAGTCGAAAATTCCCCGCGATCCAACCACCGCGCCCGTCTATCCGGTCTCATTCACCTTCGACGGCAAATACCAGTTCACCCGGGTGAAAGTGGTGGCGGCCGATGATCTGGCCACGAATAAATACCCGCATCCGCTCTGGCATTTGATCTCGGACTCCAATTCCACGCCGACTAAATCGATCATCTATGGGGAGAATGTCCCGGGAATGAAGCCCGCGGTCCCGCGCATGCAGCCGGAACCTTTGGAGCCGGATAAGCCCTACGTACTGCTGGTCGAAGCCGGCAAGATCAAGAGCCAAACCAATTTTTCCACCCGGGCAGTGGCCCGCGCTCTCCCGCAGTGATCTTTATCCACCGGACCGCGGCTCCGTGAGCCGCAGCAATGTCGCAACACCGACACGCTCTGGCTCAATCCCACGCTCATTTCATGATTTAAGCTGCTGCGGGTCGCAGACCCGCGCTCCAACTCCGCCGGACCGCGGCTCTGTGAGCCGCGGCATTTGAAAACTCAGGAAGTCTCAGTATTTTCCGGACGATCCTTGCTCCTCCTAAACCTCATCGGATAATCGAACCGCAGCCCGCGCTTCGCGGACTTGCGGATGCAATCGTGATTCGTTTCAATGCGAATGGTGAGCCAGCCACTTAAACCGCGCCACGCGGGACCGCCGCACAATACTGGTGTGCGCCGTTTGATCGAAGGCAAGCGGCGGTGGTCGGCACCGCCCAAGACTGAACGTGTCAAACAAGGTTTTCGCGGCTGGCATGAGCGCGGTTACTTGCCGCACCGTGATGAACCGGGATTGACGCAGTTTGTCACCTTCCGCCTTGCCGACAGTTTTCCAGAATCGCTTCGTTCCGAGTGGGAGCATTTGGTGAAGCTTGAGGATAATTACGAGCGCCGCAAGCAACTCGAAAGCTATCTCGACAAGAGTCGGGGCGACTGTCATCTCCTCCGGCACAACGTCCGGCAATCCTCCGCAAAAGTCATCCATTTCGCCGTTGGATAAAGGGAAGGGCTCCTTCGCCAAAGCGGCAACCGTTGCCGATTTAGCTGGATCAACCCGTCTGTGAAAACCTTTTTTTACAGAAGGACACGAAGGCAACGAAGAAAGACAGGAGGAAGCGGAATCCCTCCTTCGCTACCTTCGCTTCCTTCTGTAAAAAGTCCCCTGTCTTGCTCATGTCATAGACCCGCGCTCCAACTCCGCCGGACCGCGGCTCTGTGAGCCGCAGCAATCCCAGAACGCCGACACGCTCTGGGATTCAACCCAACGCCTCTCCCCTTGCTGAAGCTGCTGCGGGTCATAGACCCGCGTTCCTGATTATTCCCGCGTCGATGCGGA
>CAZCUL010000295.1:0-4169 GCA_964501475.1 uncultured Verrucomicrobiota bacterium
GGATTGGAAGCATCCTTCATCTCGCAAATCGGGGCGGTTTTTATGAAGAAATACAGTGTCGGCATCATCGGTTACGGCTGGGTAAGCGGCGCTCACATTACCGCCATCAACGCCACACCACATGCGCAGGTCACGGCGATCTATTCGTCGCGACCGCTGAACGCCGACGAAGTCAACCGGCAGCACGGCGGCAACATCACCTGTCATAACGATCTGGACGCCATGTTGTCCGACCCGAACATTCAGGTGGTCTCGGTCTGCAGTTATCCGCAGGACCACACAAAGCATGCCGTCGCCGCCGCGGAAAAAGGGAAACATTTGATCATTGAAAAGCCTCTGGCGCTCACCTGGGAAGATTGCCTGGCGATTCAAAGGGCAGTGCAAAAGGCGGCCGTCAAGACCTGCGTCTGTTTCGAATGCCGTTTCTCCAGCCAGTTTTTGGCGATCAAAGCCGTCATCGACCGGGGCCTGCTCGGCCAGATCCATTACGGCGAAGTGGATTACTATCACGGCATCGGTCCCTGGTACGGCCAATACCGTTGGAACACCAGGAAAGAGGCCGGGGGCAGCAGCCTGCTCTCAGCGGGGTGTCATGCCCTGGACGCGCTCTTGCTTTGCATGGGAGAGAACGTCGAGGTGGTCAGCAGTTACTCGACCCGTTCCCAGCACAGCGACTTTGCCCGATACGAATACCCCACCACCAGCGTCACCATTCTCAAGTTCAAGGATGGCCGGGTGGGCAAAGTGGCGTCGGTCATCGACTGTCTGCAGCCTTATTATTTTCACGTCCACCTGGTCGGGAGCGAAGGCAGCCTGCTCGACAACAAGTTTTACTCGACGCAACTCGCGGGTCTGAACAAAGGCAAGTGGAGCGAGCTTTCCATGAAACTGCTCGATTCCGGAGATGTCTCGGATCATCCCTATCAAACCCAGTTCGAAGCGTTTTTCGACGCGCTCAACAAAGGCGAGGAGATGCCCCTGACCAGTCTGGCTCACGCCTTGCGCACGCACGAAGTGATCTTCGCCGCCGATCATTCCGCGGATCGGCACGGGCACCGCCGGCACGGGCATTGACTGGAGATCGCACACCCATCCGGAACCTCGTGGCCAACCGTTCCAAAACCTCGCGCGCCGACCGTAAGACCGCTCTGGCCATCGTGGCGCACCCGGATGACATCGAATTCTATATGGCGGGAACGCTTGTGCTGCTGAAAGCCGCGGGCTATGCCATTCATTACTTCACGATTGCCAATGGTTCCTGCGGCAGCACCGCCCGGAGCGCCGCTGCCATCCGGCGCGTCCGCCGCCTTGAGGCCCGGCGCGCGGCCGGTATTCTCGGCGCGCACTATCATGAAGCGCTCGTCAATGATCTCGAAATTTTCTATGATTTGAAAACGTTGCGGCGCGTTGCCGCGCTCATTCGCGAAGTGAAACCTCGAATCGTCCTCACCCACGCGCCAAGCGACTACATGGAAGATCACATGAACGCCTGCCGGCTGGCGGTGACGGCCTCCTTCGCGCGCGGCATGCCGAATTTCCGAACTCAACCGCCGCGCCGGGCCGTGACCGGGGATGTCACGCTCTATCACGCCATGCCGCATGGTTTGCGCGATCCGCTGAGGGCGAGGGTGCTGGCAGGGGCATTTGTCAACACGGCACCCGTTCATGAGCTGAAGCGCCGGGCGCTGGCTGCTCACAAAAGCCAGCGCGCCTGGCTGGGCACCAGCCAGGGGATGGATTCATATCTGCTGGCGATGGAAGACCTCTCACTGGCCGTCGGCAAAGTGTCAGGCCGATTTCGCCATGCCGAAGGCTGGCGGCGTCATTCGCACCTTGGTTTTTCCGCTGCGGATACGGACCCGCTCGGCGAGGCGCTCGAAGCGAATTACCAGGTCAACCACGCCTACGAACAGGCGCTCGAAGGCGGTTTGCAGCCCAGGGCGGATTAACCGAGGATTCCGAATTCTATGCCCCGAAAGCAAAGCTCTATCGCCCCGGACTGGTGGGACTACACCACGCTTGACGACGAAATCATCCAGGGCGCCGCGCGGCTCAAGCCCGACGACCTGGCCAGGCTTTCCCGCCCGGGCTTTCAAGTGCTGTTATACGACTCGCTCGAGGAGTTTTACCTCGCCGAGGCGCTCGAATACATCCACGCCTGGCGTCAGGCCACGCCCGACAATCCGGTGGGCATCTGCGGCCCCATCGGGCCGACCGAGCAATTGCCGCTGGTGGCCCGGCTGGTCAACGAATTCGAGCTGGACCTCGGCGCCGCCCATTTCTGGGGAATGGATGAATGGTACCACGAAGGACGGGAAGTGCCGTCCACGCACCCGCTCTCGTTCGAAAGAGCCGATCGCGACCTCTGCTTTCGCCGGATTCGGCCGGAACTCATGATGCCGGAGGAGAACCTCCATTTCCCCAAGGCCAACGTTGGCATCTACCGCAAAAGCTGGGACGGCGTGCGCTGCGCAGTCATGCAAGGCGGCCAGGGCGACGTGAAGCATTGGGCCTTTAACGATCCGCCCCGGCGCGATGGCAAATACAAACATCATCCCCCCAAACCTTCCGAATACCGCAGGCTCGCCACGCGGATCGTCGATTTGCACCCGTTAACCATCGCTCAAAACGCCCGCACCTCGGGCGGCGGAAACATCGCTCTGGTCCCGACCAAAGCGATCTCCGTCGGCCCGGTCGAGACCTGGAAGGCGGAAAAGGTCTCCATTTGGCAGGCCGGCACGCACGACAATCCATTTGGACAGCGATTGACCACATGGATGATCGCCAAAAAGATAGTCGATACGGCGGTGCCGATCTCCCTGCTGGCCGAGCATCCGAATGTGCAGTTCAACTTTTACCGGCACGGCATTGGCACCTGCGATGTCAAGATGCATTAATACGCTGCATCTTCAGCCTCTACCCTCCGGTGGGCTGAGCGCGCGGGCGGAAACATACTCCGCAGCAATTCTCATTTTACGGAGCGCGGCTGTCCCCAGCCGCAGCAACGAATGAACTCGAAAGGGTTTTGGGGATTCTCCCGCCTGATCGCGCTTCCCATCTGCTGCTGAGGACAGCCGCGCTCCGGGTTAATGAGAATTGCTGTACTTCGACACTTGGATTGTCGGCGGCTGCTGATAACATGACGCCTGGTCAACGGCGATACTGCTGCGAAGGCCCGCAGCAGTCCTGCGACGGCGCGGAAGATAAAACTATGAACGGCCAGCGAAAAACCAAAGCCAGGCGCGGCAGAAAAGCGCGGCAAACCAAAACCATCCCATTGCGCTCCTGGGCCGATGCCGAATTTAAAATCCCGATTCCCAAAGATGAGCGGCAGCGTCTCATGGCCTTAAAACATTATGACATTCTCGATACGCCGCCCGAACAGACCTTCGATGATATTACGACCCTGGCGGCTGACATTTGCAAGACACCGATTTCCCTGATCGTGTTGATTGATGAAGACCGGCAATGGTTCAAGTCAAAGGTCGGGGTTGAACTCGAGGAAACTCCGCGCGAACTGGCCTTCTGCAACTTTACGATCATTGGCCGCGACCTGATGATGGTGGATGACACCATCAAAGATCGGCGGTTCGACCGGAATCCATTGGTCGTGGCCGGGCCGCGGGTTCGCTTCTACGCCGGGGCGCCTTTGATTACTCCGGACAACCGGGCGCTTGGGACGTTATGCGTGATTGATCGCGTTCCGCGCAAACTCACACTTGAACAGCAGCGTGATCTGGTGGCGCTCAGCCGCCTGGTTATGACGCAAATCGAGCTGCGGCGTACGTTGTTCGCAGAACGAAAGTCGAAGAGCCGAAGAAAGTCCCAGGCTGCTTTAAAACGATTTGGCTTCAAAAGGAGGTAAGCTTCCGGCGGGAAGAGGATTCCGCGGTGCTGCCTTCCGCCGGGCCCATTCAAGGACCCATCGTCAGGCGTGCGGGCGCTTAATCGACGAACACCAATTCATTCGAGATCAGCAGCACCTGGGCGTATTTCTCCCAGGGGTCCAAACCTTTGGCACGGTCTGCCAAACCCGCAAATTCCTTCTCCGCGTCCCACTCCACCTTCACGCCCTCGGCGTAGTTCAAAGCCCCGGTATCGTAGCGAATCACAGGCGCCCAGGTAAACGAGTCGTGGGTCACGCCCTCACGGCAGTCCGCCATAAAATC
>CAZCUL010000296.1:0-3278 GCA_964501475.1 uncultured Verrucomicrobiota bacterium
CAAGATCCAATTTCTGCGCGCTGGCCAGCCAGGGAAATCTCATTCCCATCACCCGTTGTTTGTTGGCGGATTTCGAAACCCCGTTGTCCGCCTACCGCAAGATCGCGGGGAGTGGCGACTCGTTCCTGTTCGAGTCGGTCGAAGGCGGCGAACATCTGGGCCGCTATTCGTTCGTGGGTTGCAACCCGCGCGCGGTCATCCGGCAGGACGGCGGCGGCATCGAAGTGCGGGAACAGGGGAAGGAGCCCGAGCGTTTCCGGACTGTCCAGGCGGGTGGCAGCGACAATGTGCCCCAAGTGCGGGACGGACTGGAAGTGGTGGAAAAGGTCATGAGACGCTACCGCCCGGTGGCTCGACCCGGATTGCCGCGATTCACGGGCGGCGCGGTCGGTTTTATAGGCTACGAGTTCATTCACGACGTCGAACCGGTGGTGCCTCGGCCGCCGCGGGATGAACTGGGCACGCCGGTGATCTGTTTCCTGATCGCGGATGAGCTCCTCATCTTTGACCGCGTCAGCCAAACGATCACCGTCCTGGTGAATGCTCTCATCGACGACAAAACCGATGCCGCCCAGGCCTACGAGGATGCCGTGGAGGAAGTGGATCGGTTGGTTTCGTTGCTCGAACAGCCTTCCGAACAAATCCCGGTTGAAGTGCCCGCAGAAGTGCCGCAAGTCCCCTTCGAATCCAACGTTCCGCGCGAGACCTTCCATGCCCATGTGCGGAAAGCGAAGGAATACATCACCGCCGGCGACATCATTCAAGTGGTCGGTTCGCAGCGTTTCTCGACGCCGGTCACGGCCGCGCCGCTCGATGTTTATCGCGCCGCGCGCTCGATCAATCCTTCGCCCTACATGTTCCTGCTCGAGCTCGAGGGCTTCGCGCTGGTCGGTGCCTCCCCCGAAATCCATGTCCGCTGCGAGAATCGCAAGGTGGAGATTCGCCCTATAGCCGGCACGCGCCCTCGCGGACAGACTCCCGAGAAAGACGCCGAGAACGAGCGGGAGCTGCTGGCGGACCCGAAAGAGAAGGCCGAGCACGTGATGCTGGTGGACCTGGCGCGCAACGATCTTGGCCGCGTTTGCGATTTCGGCACGGTGCAAGTGAAGGATATGATGATAATCGAGCGCTACAGTCACGTCATGCACATTGTCTCGCAGGTGGAAGGCGATCTTTCGGCGGACAAGACTCCCTATGATTTGATGCGCGCCACGTTTCCAGCCGGGACCTTGAGCGGCGCGCCCAAAATCCGCGCCATGCAGATCATTTCCGAACTGGAGCAAACCCAGCGCGGTCCTTACGGCGGTTGCGTGGGCTATTTTTCCTTCAACGGAAACCTCGACTGTTGCATCACCATTCGGACGGCCTTGATCAAAGACGGCAAAGCCTATGTCCAGGCCGGCGGGGGCTGGGTGAACGATTCCACCCCCGAAGGCGAATACGAGGAGACCGTCAATAAAGCCAAAGCCATGCTCAGCGCGGTGGCCATGGCCGAGACCTTCGGGCGCCGGCGGGCTCAGTGAGGCAGCAATTTTGCGGAGCGCGGCTGTCCCCGGCCGCCGCGCAAATGAACTCGAATGGGCCCTGGGGATTCTCCCGTCTTATGGCGCTTCCCACCTGCTGCCGCTGAGGACAGCCGCGCTCGGGGTTAGAATAAGAATTGCCGGACGTTCGCTGCGTTCGCTGGACCTTGGTTGCGTCCCCGAGACTGTTTCCTTCATGATGCCTCGGATGAGAAAATGGGCTGTTGCCGGTTTGATGGCCGGAGCGCTGTTTGGCAGGGCGATGGGCGCCGCGCCGGAAGCGGCTGTTGAAGATTTGCCGCGCTTGCAACCGGTCGAGCCGCAGAATGCCATCGCCACCTTCCAGGTCAGGCCGGGGTTCCGATTGGAATTGGTCGCTGGCGAACCGCTGGTGATGGATCCGGTGGCAATGGCATTCGATGAGGACGGCCGTTTGTTCGTGGTGGAGATGCGCGGCTACTCCGAACGCCGCGAGGAGCGACTGGGGCGAATTCGAATGTTGGAGGACGTGGATGGCGATGGGCGCTTCGACCGGAGCAGCGTTTACGCGAAGGACCTCGCCTGGCCGACGGCTGTGGTCTGTTACGACGGCGGCGTTTTTGTGGGGGTTACACCGGACATTCTTTTTCTAAAGGACCACGATGGAGACGGTGCGGCGGAGGAACGGCGGGTGGTGTTTACCGGTTTTGCCGAAGGGGCCGGGCGGCTGAACGTGCAGGCGATGTTGAACAGCTTCACGTGGGGGCCGGACAACCGCATTCATGGCGCGACGGGCCCCAATGGAGGGCTGGTGAGCCCGATGAAAAATGGCGAGCGGGGAAAGCCGCTCAGCCTGCGTGGGCGGGATTTTTCGTTTGATCCGCGCAGCCTGGAGATGCGAGCCGAAAGCGGCGGAGGCCAGCATGGGCTGAGTTTTGATGATGCGGGCCGAAAGTTTGTTTGCAGCAACAGCCGGCACATCCAGGTGCTCATGTATGAGGATCGCTACGCCGCGCGGAATCCTTTCCACGCCATGCCGCCGCCGTTAGTGGACATTGCGGTGGACGGGCCGGCTGCGGAGGTTTACCGGATCAGCCCGGAGGAACCGTGGCGGGTCATTCGCACGAAATGGCGCGTGAGCGGGCTGGTGGGGGGCCCTATCGAAGGAGGCGGGCGGGCCTCAGGCTATTTCACGGCCGCCACCGGGATCACGATCTATCGCGGGAACGCATGGCCGGCTGAGTTTCGCGGTAATGCATTCATTGGCGATGCCGGAAGCAATTTGATTCACCGCAAGAAACTTCGCTCTGCTGGCGTGGGGCTGCGTGCGGAACGAGCGGCTGACGAGCAGGAGAGCGAATTCGCGGCTTCGAGCGACAATTGGTTTCGGCCTGTGCAATTCGCCAACGCTCCGGACGGCACCCTTTACGTGGCGGACATGTACCGGGAAGTGATCGAACATCCCTGGTCGCTTCCTCCCGGCATTAAGAAACACCTGGACTTGAACAGGGGGAATGACCGGGGACGGATTTACAGAATTGTGCCTGAGGGTTTCGTTCAACCGGCATTGCCGGGATTGAGCGATGCCACAACGGGGGAGTTGGTGGCGCTTTTGGCTCACCCCAATGGCTGGCACCGGGACACGGCGGCCCGCCTGCTCTACGAACGATGCGATCGCTCGGCCATTCCGGAATTGCGCAAATTATTGAGAACCGAAGCCATGCCTGCCAAAAAGGAGGCGCTTTACGCTCTCGACGGCCTGGGTGCGCTCGAGCC
>CAZCUL010000297.1:0-2848 GCA_964501475.1 uncultured Verrucomicrobiota bacterium
GCCATAAACCCTGCATTGTGCCGCGTGCGAGCGTATTGCCGGCCGGGGTTTCCCAATCCCGCAATGAGATAGAGGTTCTCCACGCTGACGGCGAGCCGACCTCGCGGCCCTGCCGGCTATTTCTTGGGCTTCTTCTCTGCCGCGCCCTTTTCCCCCGCTGGCGCGGCTGCTGGGGCCGCTCCGGCGGCTGCACCGGCTTCCTCTTTCTTTTCCTTGATGACTTCCAGTGCGGTCGGGGCCGCAGCCGCGGCAGCTTCGGCGGCGGCAGTTTCCTGCGCCTCAGTAATCGGCGCAGCCACGGCAATCACCGAAATAGCCTTCTCGCCCAGGATCTCGACACCCTCGGGCGCCTGAAGGTCTCCAATGTGGATCGATTGCCCGATCTCCAGATTGGTTACATCTACCGTGATCGCTTCAGGCAAATCTTTGGGCAACGCTCGCACCCTTATTTTGAACAACACATGTTCGAGCACTCCGCCGCCCGTCTTCACTCCCGCCGCTTCCCCGGTGGTTTCTACCGGCACGGTGACGACGACCTTTTCGTCCTCCAAAACTTCGTGCAGATCCACATGCAACACCCGGCCGCTTAACGGATGATGTTGGACCTCCTGCATCAGCGCCAGCCGTTTCGCGCGCGCGTCGTTCTCGATGGACAGGTCCACGAGCACGTTTTCGGAAGCCGAGTGGTGGATCAGATTCTCGAGGTCTTTGAGGGTGATCTCGATGGTTTGCGGCTCGTTTCGCCCTCCGTAAACCACGGCCGGGACCCGTCCGTTGCTTCGGAGTTTCTTGGTGCCCGTCCGGCGTTTCAGCGTCCGGGGATATGCATTTAATGGTACCGATTTCATAGCTTAAACTTTGGGCCGCAACCAGAATCAACTGGTGCGGCCGCCCTTGAATTCAAAGAGCGAAGTGACTGACGCGTTGTTGTGAATCCGCTTGATGGCTTCGCCCAACAGCCCTGCCACCGAGAGTGTCGTTATGTTCACACCCTCAATTTCAGGGCGCAGGACAGTATCAGTCGTAATCAGTTCGTCAATACCCGATTTTCGCAGCCGTTTGATTCCTAAATCGTTCAAAATAGCATGGGAAACACAGGCCAGAATGCCTTTGGCCCCCCGACGTCTCAACAGTCCCGCCGCCGTCGTCAACGTTCCCGCAGTTTCCGTCAAGTCATCCACCATCAACACGTTCTTGCCGCGGACTTCCCCGATGATGGCCATCGATTCGACCTCGGAAGCGTTTTTGCGGCGCTTGGCCACAATGGCCAAACCGGCCTCCAACACCTGCGAATACGCGTGCGCCATCTTCAAGCCGCCCACGTCCGGGCTCACCACCACTAGATCGGGTATCCGCTTTTTCTTCAAATACTCGTACATGACCGGCGCGGCGTAGAGGTGGTCCACCGGAATATCGAAAAACCCCTGAATCTGCTGCGCGTGCAGGTCCATGGTCAGAACCCGGGCCGCGCCGGCCGCCACGAGCAGATTCGCCACCAGCTTGGCCGTGATCGGGACCCGCGGTTGATCCTTCCTGTCCTGCCGGGCGTAACCATAAAACGGCAGCACCGCGGTGATGCGCGAAGCGCTCGCCCGCCGCAGCGCATCCATCATGATGAACATCTCCATCAAATTGTGGTTGGTGGGCGGAGAGGTGGACTGCACCACGAAGACGTCTTCACCGCGGACGTTTTCCTCGATTTTGACGAACGTCTCGCCGTCGGGAAAGGCGCTGACGGTGCATTTGCCCAGATCGGTTCCGATCGAGCGCCCGATGGCCGTAGCCAAAGATGGGTTGGACGTCCCGGTAAATATCTTCACAAGTCGCTTCGCTCCGTAAAAAACAACACCCACTGCTGCCAGAGTGGGTTTGGCAAATTGGAGATGGCGCAAGGACTCTAACAACCACCCTCTCCCCCGCAAGCGGTTTTTTGGATCGGCAGGTTGAGGCGATTGAACCAGGGAGAAAAACGCCGCTACCGCGCTCTGGCTGCGGCGAGGTTCAAGGCGAAATCGGAAGAGCAAGGATTAACGCGGCCGTATTTCCTCGAGATTAACTCGGGAGACGACATTGTCCCACTGGTTCAGTTCAATCGATTTCTCGAATGCCTTCGCAGCCCGTGCTTCGTCGCCCATATGCCGGTAAAAGATTCCGATCCGCAGATAAACGGCCGCGTTGTTCGGATCGACTTCCAGAGCGCGATCATAGGTTCGGGCAGCCTGTTCATCCTGCCCGGCCATTTCATAAGCCAGGGCCAGGCGCATCATGAGGTCCGAATCGTAAGGATTAAGGGCGAGAGCGGACTCGTAAGTCCGGCTGGCCCGGGCCAGCAACTGCTGCTTCTCGTCCGCCTTGTCCGTATCGACGCGAAACAGGGCTTGCGTCCGGAAAATATCGCCCGCTTTGGCGAAAGGCTCGGGGTGTTTCGGATCGATTTCCACAGCCCGGGCGTAATGAACCAGCGCCTGGTCCCAGGCGAGAATGCGTTTGGCTTCGTTGCCCTGGTAGGTATGGTAACCAGAGAGCGCCGTCCAGCCGACAAACCATCCTCCCCCCAAACAAAACAGCACCACCGCCACAGCCAGCAAATATTTAAAGACCGGTTTTATCTCTTCCCGGCGGTCGCTTTCAAATCCGGTATCGATGGAGAGAGTAAAGCCAATCAAGCTGACGAACACGAGGGCGTTGGCCGGGATGTGCAGATTAAAGTCAAACCAGGAATGAATTAAAATTGCGGTGACGGCGACCGCGCTCCCGATGGCAAAGGCCCTTTGCTCGGACGATTGCTGCTTGCGGATGACTCGTGCCACATGGCGATAGAAGAAAAACAACGCGGCCGCCACCAGCG
>CAZCUL010000298.1:0-3503 GCA_964501475.1 uncultured Verrucomicrobiota bacterium
TTGAACCGCCGCGCGAAGGAGCAGGGCGATTTCGACTGGCATGTGGCCTTTCATCCCTATCCGGAAAGCCTGTTCGAGCCGCGGACATGGCGGGACCAAAGCGCCCGCGGCGATTTCGATACGCCGCGGATCACCTTCAAGAACCTCGAAGTGCTGCCGCGTTACCTGCGAGAAGCGGCCTTGCTCTGCCGGGGCGAACCGCGAAGGGTTATTCTCTCCGAGCAAGGCTTTCACACCCCCGACACGCCGGAGGGCGAGCTTCTGCAGGCGGCAGCCTACGCCTACGCCTATTACAAAGCCTCCCGGACGGCAGGGATCGATGCCTTTATTCTGCACCGCCACGTGGATCATGCGCACGAGGGCGGATTGAAACTGGGTCTCTGGCGGCGCAATGAACAAAGCCCGGCCGCAGCCGAACCCCGCTCGAAAAAGAGAATCTACGAGCTGTTCGGCGCGGCCGACACGCCGGAGTGGCGGGAACATTTCGAATTTGCCCTGCCCATCATCGGGATTGAACAGTGGGAGGACCTGTTGCCTGCGACCAAATAGCGGCGGTGCCCAGGAGTGAATTCTCTCGGGGGCGGCCGGAAGGGGCGGCGCGGGGAACTTGAAGACTAAATCAGTTTCCAACCGGGGCGGCTTCTGGCAAAAGCTCTGGTCGAATTGCGCAAGTATGATGACCTTTCGTTATGCAACGGGCGCGGATTTGGACCTGCTGGCTTTGTGGAATCACGAGTTGATCCAGGACGAAGGTCATCGGAATCCGATGACGCTTCCGGAGCTGGCCGACCGGATGCGTGCCTGGGTGGCCGGACATTACCGGGCGGTGCTTTTTATCTGCGAGAACGCTCCGGTCGCCTACGCGGTCTTTCGCTGCGACGGCAGCGAGGTTTACTTGCGGCATTTTTTCGTGGCGCGGGAACACCGCCGGCGCGGCTTCGGCCGGCAGGCGGTCGGGCTTCTTTCAAAGCAGGTCTGGCCGCCCAGAATGCGGGTCACAGTGGAAGTGCTGGTGCATAATCAGGCCGCTCACGCATTCTGGAAGGCGGTCGGCTTTTCGGACTACGCCATCACGTTGGAGAAAATGCCCGCTGACCGGCCCGAATTCGCCATCGCATGAGCGCTGATGAGCGCCACATGCGGGAGGCTCTGGGGATCGCGCTGGAGAAAATGCGCGCAAACGAAGGCGGGCCATTTGGGGCCATGGTGGTAAAGGACGGCAGAATTGTGGGCCGCGGCTGGAACAAGGTGACCTCAATCAATGATCCGACGGCCCATGCGGAAATCGAAGCGATCCGCCAAGCCTGCCAGGTTTTGAAAACGTTTCATCTGGAGGGCTGCGAGCTTTACGCCAGCTCGGAGCCGTGCCCGATGTGTCTCAGCGCGATTTACTGGGCGCACATTGACAAACTATTCTTCGCCGCTGCGAGAGAGGACGCCGCCGCGGCCGGTTTTGACGACGCGTTCATCTACGAGGAATTTTCCCGCCCGCCGGAAAGGCGCCGGCTCCAATGTCAACAGCTTTTGCGGGACGAGGCGCTGAGGGCACTGCAGGAATGGACTGAGAAACCGGATAAGGTTCCATACTGACCATTCCCCTTCCGCAAAAGGGAGTGTCGGCCACTGGCCCGTGAAGCACCGGCAGCGGTAATGCGAGCCGGAAAGGCTTTGCGGAAACCAGAGCGGCGGCCTGGACCGCCGCTATTGGAATAGCAGGACTGGCCGTTCCACCGAACCACCCGCGTCCAGACGGCTCAGGCCGGCCGGGCCGAGATTTCCAACATCCGCTCGATGGGAAGCCGCGCCCGCTCCAGAATCTCCGGAGGCAGCTCAATGCGCGGGGAGAGGTCCGCCATGCAATCGTAAAGTTTCTCCAGCGTGTTCATTTTCATGAACCGGCACTCGTTGCAGCGGCAATGATCGGTTGGCGCCGGAATGAATGTTTTATCCGGGCACTCCTTCTTTAACCGGTGCAGCATACCCGCCTCGGTGGCGATAATGATCTGCTCTGCCGGAGTGCGTTTGCAGAAGTCCACCATCCTCTCGGTTGAACAAATCTCATCGGCCAGCATCCGCACCGCCCTGGTGCACTCCGGGTGAGCCACCAGCGGAGCGTTTGGGAACTCCTGGCGAATCCGCGTGATGCTGGCATGTGTGAACTCAACGTGCACGTAACAGTTGCCCCGCCACAGGGTCATGGGGCGCCCGGTCTTTTCCATGACCCACGAGCCCAGATTCTCGTCCGGGACGAAAAGAAGGTCCCGGTCTTGGGGCGCGGCGTTGACGATCCTGACCGCGTTGCCGCTGGTGCAAATGACGTCGCTCAACGCCTTCACGTCCGCGCTGCAATTGATGTAGGCGATGGTGTAGAAGTTCGGATTTGTCTGCTGAAACGCCTTTAGCTTTGGCGCCGGACAGCTTTCTTCGAGGGAACAACCGGCGTCCTTGTCCGGCAACACCACCAGCTTGGCAGGGTTCAGAATCTTGGCCGTCTCCGCCATGAAATGGACGCCGCAAAAGACGATGACGTCGGCATTGGTTTTGGCCGCCTGCTGTGAAAGCCCGAGGGAATCTCCAACGTAGTCGGCCACGTCCTGGATTTCGGGCACCTGGTAATTGTGCGCCAGGATGACCGCGTTGAGCTTTTTTTTCAGCTCCAGAATCTCGCGCGAGAGCGCATCAAACTGCGCCGGCGGCATCGGCTTGCGGACCGTGAAGTCCGGTCCGCCGCGTTGCTGGATTGTAATGGCGTCCGCCATGAACAGAGCGTATCGCCCGCGCCCAACCGCGTCAAACGTAGCGAGGTTGCCGGACCGCGGCTGTCCCCAGCCGCAGCGTTCGGGAATGCAAAAGGCGCTGGAGGTTCTTCGCGGGATGCTCGGCGGCCGCCTCCTACCCTGTCCAGAGATGAAGCACCCGCAGCAATCCCTCATTAATGACCAACGGGACGGGGACAAAAACCACCAGCCAGGCGAACAAAACCCGTGCTCGCGAATGCTTCTTCAGGAACCGGCGCTCGAAGAGCACTCCGGCAGCCTGGATGAGAAAGTAAAGCATCATCGAGCCAAAGAGTGCTCTGCCAGTGACGAAATAGAGCGGTACATTGATGGCCCACTCATGCATCACGCCAGAAACAAAGAAGACAAGCATAAGCGCCATCACCGGCCTCCGCCGCAGCCGGGAAAAGAGGGCTTGCCGAAACCAGTCGCTGAACCAGAGGTTCCATCGCCTGCCCCAAAAATCCGCGACTCCTTTTGCGCACATTGGACAATCATGCAAGGGCGGAAGTAGCCGGCCGCTCGGCAGCCAAAACAACGTGGCCACCGTCAGGAGAAGTTCGCTCATCAGCAGCAGGATGGGCGCGGCGAGATAGCTGGAAACGATCTCCTCGATGTCACGCACCCGGACGATCCGCCAGTATATCCAATAGCAAAGAGCGACCGCCCCGAAAAGCAGTGAGGCCCGACCGAGCACGCGAGACAGATTTACCGCCGGGCGAGAGC
>CAZCUL010000299.1:0-6124 GCA_964501475.1 uncultured Verrucomicrobiota bacterium
CCGCGACGCCCGGCGACATGCTCGTACTGCGCCGGCGCGTCGAAGAAATGGAAGAACTCCAGGACCAGGCGCGCACCGCAGTGGAAAAACTAAGCGAAGCGGTCGATAAACTGCGCGCGCCGGCCCTGCGGCTCGGAACATTGCTCCAAAAGCTTGCCAACGCCCGCGCCCTTGTCTGTGTCAATGGCACAGACTACGTGTGCAATGTTGACCCATCCCTTCCGGAAGCCTCTCTGGAAACCGGCACCCGCGTCCTTCTCAACGAAGCATTCGCCGTCACGGACGCGTTCGGATTCGACAAGAACGGCCCGGTGGTGCGGATCACGGAGCTGCTTTCCGATGGGCGTGTTCGGGTGGGGAATGAAACCGGAATCTCGGACGCCGTGGTGGTGCGTTCTTCTCTTTTGAGCAAGGAGAAGCTCAAACCCGGCCTGGACCTGAGGTTGGATACGAATCAACGGGTGGCGGTGGAGATTATCGGCACGGCCAAGCGCCTCGATCGGACCCTCTCCCGGGTAGAGCCGATTTCCTGGGCGCAGATTGGCGGGCAAAACGAGGCGGTCCAGGCAATTCGGGACTCCATCGAGATGCCATATCTTCACAGCGAACTTTTCAAACGGTTCAATCATCCGGTGCCGAAAGGGTTCTTGCTCTACGGACCGCCAGGTTGTGGAAAGACCCTTCTGGGCAAAGCCACTGCGCACAATCTCCGCCTCCAGATCCAAGCCGAAACCGGCGACGACCGCCCGGAGTTCTTTCTCAACGTCAAGGGGCCGGAAATCCTGAATATGTGGCTGGGTGAATCCGAGCGGCAGGTGCGCGACCTTTTCGCTCAATGCCGGGAGAAAGCCGCCGAAGGGCAGCTTGCCTTTCTCTTCATTGACGAAGCCGAGTCGATCCTCGGCACGCGCCACGCGGTTCGTACGGGCACGAGCATCGTCTCAACCCTGGTTCCGATGTTCTGCACCGAGATGGACGGGATCGACGCCCTCCAGAATGTCGTGGTCATTCTGGCGTCAAATCGCGCGGACTTAATTGATCCGGCCATTCTCCGGCCGGGGCGGATCGACCGCAAGATACGGGTGCGCCGCCCGAACAAGGAAGCGTCGCGGGACATTTATAAAATCTATCTGAGCCCGGACCTTCCCCTGGCGGAAGACCGCGACGTGCTGGTCGATGCCATTGTAGAGGCGCATTACTCCAAAGCGGACGAGAATCGATTTCTGGATATCACGTTTCGAAGCGGGCGGCATGATTACCTTTACCGGGGCGATTTGGCGAGCGGAGCGGTTATTGCCGCCATCATCGAACGGGCCAAGGAATTCGCCATTAAACGATCCATTGAGGCGAAGAAGGAATCTCCGATCAGCTTCCAGGATCTGCGCGACGCGCTGGAGCGCGAATATCGTGAAAACGATCTGTTCCCACCGAGCGACATTACCGAAGATTGGCTCAAGCTGACAGACTTCGATCCGGGCAACGTCGTGCGACTTTCGTCGTATCGGACTTTGGAGGGCGGATCGACTTCAGCGACGATCTGACCTGCGCCACCACCCCATGTCAGAGGCACCGGTCAATCCGTCAATGAACAGGTTGACCTGCAGGCGGGTTTTATGCCTTCAATGCAGGTGGTGCAAATGGGCGGGCGTCAAAGCTGCTTGAGTACGTAGCCATGGACATTCAGTTTGGCACAGAAACGGAAATAGGGATTACGCGCGAGCAGCCTGAGGGCGTGGACGTGGTGGCGGAATCGATTGCCCTGGTCCGGAGTGCCACCGCGCCCGGAGTGCGCATGCGCTGGGATTACAGTTGCGAAGATCCCCATTGCGACGCGCGCGGTTTTCGAGTCAAGGAACTGCTTCAGGATATCGATGAGGCGAACTACTTTGCCCAGGACGCCCAGCGGGCATTGACGTTCAACGAGATCAAAAGCGACCTGGTGCTTCGCAACGGCGCGCGCTTTTACAACGATCACGCTCACCCGGAATACTGCACGCCCGAGTGCAGCACGCTGCTGGAAATCCTCCAGCAGGATTACTCCGGGGACGCCTTGTTGTTGGCCTGCGCCAAGAACCTCACCCAGCAGAACGCGGACAACCCGGTGTTGCTTTACAAAAACAACACGGACTTTCGCGGGCACAGTTATGGTTGCCACGAAAACTACCTGATGCCGCGGACGCTTTCCTGGGAGACCCTGAGCCAGGCGATTGTGGCGTTTTTTGTGACGCGGCAGATTTATTGCGGTGCCGGCAAGTACGGATGGGAGGAAGAGGACCGCTTCATTAAAGCCGGCTTCCAGATTTCGCAGCGGAGCGACTTCTTTTCCGAGCTGCAGAGCGTGGATACGATGCAGCGGCGGCCGATTGTAAACACGCGTGACGAACCCCACGCCAATAACGAGCGTTACCGGCGCTTTCACGTCATTATTGGCGACTCAAATCTCTCGCTCTATTCCTCGTATCTCAAGATTGGGACGACCTGTTTGGTTCTGCAGGCGCTGCTGAACGGCGCGCCCCTGGATAAGGTCCCGATGGTTGCGGACCCGTTGCGCACCCTTAAGAGCGTCTCCCGCGATCCGGCGTGGAAGTGGGTCTGCAAAGACACCAAGGGCAAATCCCTCACCGCCGTGGACATCCAGGCGGTTTATTGGGAGTTGGTGCGCGATTATTGCCCGAAACTTGAA
The DNA here is from genome assembly GCA_964501475.1 of uncultured Verrucomicrobiota bacterium. Lineage (GTDB taxonomy): Bacteria > Verrucomicrobiota > Verrucomicrobiia > Limisphaerales > CAZCUL01 > CAZCUL01. Next base: position 2,684 of record CAZCUL010000299.1, read on the forward strand.
CCGGAGTGGAAAGCTGTCCTGGACGCCTGGGCAAAGGTTCTGACCGATCTGGGGCGCGACCCATTGACCACCGCGGACCGGCTCGATTGGTCGGCGAAATACAAGCTGATCGATGAATTTCGCGAAATCGAAAAGCTGGAGCGCGACGATCCCTGGCTGCGGAGTCTGGATTTGTCGTATCATCTGCTGGACCGGCAACGGGGGCTCTTTTACGGGTTGATGGATCAGGGCGCTTTCAAATTGCCTTATGCTCTGGAAGAAATTACCAGCCACAGCCTTTGTCCTCCTTCCTCCACCCGCGCCGCAGTGCGGGGGCGGTGCATCGAAAAATTCGGTGCGGCCGTAAACGCCACCCAATGGGACTATATCCTGTTGCAAGGCGCCCATAAGAAAATCGAACTTGATCTGCGCAACCTCTTTGATGCACATCTGATCCGGCAGAGCCTGAAAATCATCAGCGCAGCGCAGTCGGTTGAAGATTTGGCACAACTGAAATTTGCAAAGGTTGTCTGATCGGGTTAGTTACTGATATGCCAGAGAGAATTCAAAAACCCCAGCCACCGGTTCCGGCCCCTGGCGGCGGCGGCGGTTCGCCCAGCTCGCCCAAGGTGGATAAACCCAACACCGACGAACTGCTCAAGCGGATGCGAAAGGTGGATCCGGACCAGGCTAAACGCTACCGCCAACGGACTGGCCAATGAACGGAGATTTCCTTGCGCTTTTGCCGAAGAGCCCCTTCGCGCAACTGAGCGCATCGGATTCAGCCTGCGATCCCCTCCAGGCAACGACCGTCTTTGCTTTCCATTGCAAGGAAGGCGCGGTCATCGCCGGGGACCATCGGGCCACCGCAGGGCACACCGTCTTCTCGGATAAAGCCGAGAAGATCATCGAACTCGATTCCCACTCGCTGATGGCGATTGCGGGCGTGCCGGCCGTGGCGTTCGAAATGGCCCGAACGCTCCAGACCACCTTCGAGTTTTACCGCCGCAGCCAGCTTCAAACCATGAGTTTTCTGGCCAAAATCCGGGCCTTGTCAAAGCTGCTGCGCGAAAACCTGCCGGCTACGCTGCAAGGCGTCGGCGCCGTGGCGCCGATTTTTGTCGGGATCGAGACCATCGACGATGACGCCAAACCAGCCATTTATTTTTACGATCCGTTGGGCGCCCAGTTTGAAGCCACCAATTACGCCGCTTCGGGATCCGGTTCGCACAGCATTCGCAGCGTCCTGCATTATCTCGAAAAGTGGGGCAATCCGAAGCCCGAAGACATGTCGATCGAACAGGCCACCAATTTGGCCAACCGCCTCTTGATGACCGCTGCCGAATTCGATACCGCCACCGGCGGGGTCTATCCCGAGCGCCGGCTCTTTGCCACCATCAAGCTGCTCACGAAGAAGGGCATCAAAACCATTCTGCTCGAGGAGCACGAACTGTATTGGGGCAAAGCCAAAGTATGACCGAAGAACCTTATCGTTGGCTGGAGGCGATCAACAATCGCCGGGAATACATCCGCGACCAACTGAAAGGCGCCACTCCGGTTTTCGCCGTCTCCCGCCCGGAAGGCATTCTCCTCCTCGGCGTGGGCCAGGGCCAATCCAAGGTTTTTGAGATCTACGATCGTCACGGGTTCGCTGCCCTGGGGCATCCGGTGGACATCGAGAAGCTTCGCCAGGCCGCGATTGAAGCCGCCCACCTGGAGGGGTTCAGCCGCTCGACCCGCGATGTCACGTTGCGCCGCCTGATCAGTTTCTCTCTCAGCACCACGCTCAAGAACAGTTTCGAGCAGATCTATTCGCCGCCTCTGATGGTGGAATGCATCTTTGCCGAATTGGGCGCGTCGCCCGAGAAGGATGTTTTGGCGCGGGTGCACTATGACGGAAATCATGTTTACGAAAAGACCAGCGTCCTGGCGGCGGCTTCGGACGCGAAGCAGGAAGAATCGGCGGCTGAATGGATTCGAAAGCACCTGAAGGAGGACGATTCCCTGCTTGAGACGGCAAGTGTTCTTCTGGCGGCCTGGCAAGCCATGACGAATAACAACCCGTTCGCCGAAGTTGCGGTCCCGGGCAAACCTGTCACCAAAATTGAAGGAAAGATTGTGGAGGCGGCTCTGCTCGATCGCGCGGCGACCGGGACGGTTTATTATCGTCCGCTGGACCTGGCCCATCTCAGGAAGTAAAGTGGCAGCCCCGAATGTCCCAACGCATTACAGGCCTGGAAACCGAATACGGATGCCTCATCCAGCCGCCGGTCCAAACGCAGGATGTTTTGCCCGGCGTGCGGGACTGGTTGTTCGAGAATGACCGCTACGGCCTGATTGACCTGCACGATCGCGATTGGGACGAACCCGCCGGCAACGGCGGTTTTCTTTTTAACGGGGGACGTGTCTATATCGACATGGGGCATCTCGAATATTGCACTCCGGAATGCGCCACCGCCACCGACCTCGTTCGCTACGACCGCGCGGGAGACCTCCTGCTCCAGGAGGCCGTCCGGGCCCTGGGAATGGAGGAAAAGGTCAGCTTCATTCGAAATAATGTGGACCATTACACCGGCGCCACCTTCGGCTGTCATGAGAACTACTCGCTCGATCGGAGCGCTCCGCTTCACGAAAAAAATGTTCTTTCCCTGCTCGCCTTCCTCACCTTGCGCGTGGTTTATACAGGCGCTGGTCGCGTGGGCTCGATTCGCCCGCTCCGCTTCCGCGGTGAAGTTGTCCAGCGCGAGGAAGCCGCCCTCTTCCAAATCAGCCAGCGCGCCGACTACATCCAGAACGATTTTTTTGAATGGGTTCAGCACAACCGCGCCATCATCAATACTCGCGACGAACCCCTCGCAGATCCGAGGCAGTATCGCCGCCTTCACCTCATTCACGGCGACAGCAACGTTCTGCCGACGGCCAATTTTCTTAAGGTAGGCACCACCCGCCTGGTCCTCGACCTTCTTGACCTTAATGAAATCCCTATCGTCGTTCTTCAGGATGCCGTTTCGAGTCTGCGCCAGCTCTCCCGCACGCTTGACCCTCCCTGGAAGGTGACCCTGGCAGATGGAAAAACCGCCGATGCCATCGAATTGCTCAATCTTTTCCGCGAACGGGCTGCGCGCCTTTTTGCCGGGCGAGACGATGAAACCGACGCCATTCTCGCGCTTTGGGCCTCTGTGCTGCAAGCGCTGGATAGCAATCCGACATCGCTCGTGGGCGAGTTGGATTGGATCACCAAGCAATTCCTTCTGCGGGAGTTTTGCAAACAAGAGAAGCTGGAATGGGGGCATTCCTGGCTCGAATCCCAGGATCTGGAATATCATCACATCGATGCGGATCGCAGCCTTGGCCTGGCCATGGCCTCTTACAACGGAATATGGGACGGGCAAATTCTCGAGAAGGCCAAGATCGATCCGCCCTGCAATTCACGCGCGCACGCCCGCAGCCGCCTGATGCGGG
>CAZCUL010000300.1:0-2930 GCA_964501475.1 uncultured Verrucomicrobiota bacterium
GCCTGACCGTGACCAACGGCGATTCGGCGACATTCAGCGTTTCAGTGAGCGGCACGGAACCACTCGTCTATCAATGGCAGTTCGAGGGAATGAACCTGCCCGATGCCACCAACAGTTCATTGATCATCGCTCCCGCGGAACCGGCCCATGCCGGCCTCTACACGATGATTCTCAGCAATGCCGCTGGAGTCATCACCAGCGACCCGGCCGCACTGACGGTGTTGGAACGCCCTTGATCACGGTTCAACCCGTCAGCCTGACCGTGACCAACGGAGATTCGGCGACATTCAGCGTTTCGGCGAGCGGCACGGAACCACTCGCCTATCAATGGCAGTTCGAGGGGATGAACCTGCCCGATGCCACCAACAGTTCATTGACCATCGTTCCGGTAGAACCGGCCGACACCGGTTTTTATAGCGTGATTGTTAGTAACGTCGCGGGAACGCGCGCCAGCGAACCGGCCCGGTTGACCGTGTTGCCAAAGCCAGCGGACTTTCGCATCACGAGCATAAGGCTTCTGGGTGAAGACGTTCGGGTAAGCTGGGCAACCTTCGGCGGCCTCACCAACATTGTGCAGGTGGGTCGCGGTGTGGGAAACAGCACGTTCTCCTTTTCCAACCGTAGTGAGGGAATCGTCGTGCCAGGAACCGGGCCAGTAACGGGTGACTACGTCGACTTCGGTGGCACCAGCAACGCCCCGATTCAATATTATCGTATCCGCCTTCAATTTTAGTCTAGTGTGCGTCTTGTCTCGGCCGATTCCCCGCAAGCGTCGCTCCCCGCCATCAGCAGTCATCAACCCCCGGGCTTTCCTTCATCAGGTTCAGTGCCCGCCTTGTAAAGCCCGCCGTGCTGCGCCAGAGTGCGTTGTTCGAATGAGCGATTCCAAACAGGGCAAAATCCTTGTGATTCGCGGCGGGGCTATTGGAGATTTTGTGCTGACGCTTCCAGTCCTGGCCGCACTTCGCAGCAGCTTTCCGGTCGCCCGCATCGAAGTGCTTGGTTATTCACATATCGCACAACTGGCTCTGGCCGGCCGGCTGGCGGATCGTGTGCGGTCCATCGAGGCGAGGCCCTTGGCCGGCTTCTTTGCCCGGGGCGGCCCCCTGGCGCCGGAACTGGCTGATTACTTCGACGGCTTTTCGATCATCCTCTCCTATCTCTACGATCCGGACCAAATCTTTCAGACGAACGTCGCACGCTGTTCCTCCGCCCAGTTCATTGCGGGCGCCCATCGCCCGGATGAAACGGCCGGCCTTCATGCCAGCAAAGTCTTTCTTCAAGCTCTGGAGCGATTGGCCATCTTCGATGCCGACCCAGTGCCGCGATTGCGCCTGGAACGCGATCTCCTTTTCGCTCCAGAAGCGGCCCATGGCTGTCGCCGGCTTGCCTTGCATCCGGGGAGCGGCAGCGAGAAAAAGAACTGGCCCGAAGGGAAATGGCGCGAGTTGATCGAAAGACTCCTCGCCGATACCGATTGGAACCTGCTGCTGGTGGGCGGCGAAGCGGAAGGGGCGAGCCTGGAGCGTTTGCACGCGGCCATTCCGAGCGAGCGAGGTGAACTGATCCGAAACCGGTCTTTGGTGGAGCTCGCCGGCCGGCTGAACGGCTGCCGGGCATTCGTCGGACACGATTCCGGCATTTCGCATCTGTCCGCGGCACTCGGCTTGCCCGGCGTGGTGTTGTGGGGGGAAACGATTGAGCGTGTCTGGCGGCCTCCGAACGAAAGCGTGGCGGTGCTGCGGCCGCCCGGCGGGTTGGCTGCCATTCGCCCAGCCGAAGTCATCACGCAGGTGGGAAAACTCATGGACATGGAAATAGCCGATGGCTGATGGCATGCAAACCGATCCTCGCGCCCGGTCCGTGGTCCAGGCCCGCAAGCGCGGCAAGCGATGGATTCCCGCAATCGTTTTGGCATGTCTGACGGCCGCGTATCTTTTGATGCTGATTCCCGGTCCGGAGCATCCGCCTCCTCCAGCTCCTCCGGGCAACAAGCCATTCGCCTGGGATCGGGACGCCCTTTGGAGCGGGCTGGAAGAGCGCTTTCGGCAGGCGCGGGAAGCCGATCCGGAAACGTTGAAGGAGCCGATTGAAAATGCGCTGGCAGACACCTGGGCTTTGGTGGACGACCTTGCCTCGGGCGAACCCGGGCCCGCGGATGCGCGTTGGGGGAGGCTGGAAACGAACGTTTTCATTCTGGCGCCGATGGCTGCCGTCGTGCCGGAGGCGTTGCCGGAGTATGTGCAGGTGTGCAACCGCATTCGCGCGGTCGTGAAGGCCGCTTCACGCCGTTGGGACATGCAAAGCGAGTCCCGCCAGCGTCTTTACCGCCTGCTTTACGGCACGCGGGCGGCGCTGGAGGAAGCCTTGTTGCAGGTGCCGCCTGAAATGGCGCCCTCCATCGTCCCCGGCATCAACGAACCCTCCCAAACGCCTTCCACGAACATTCTGGGGATCGCCATTCACAGCGGCGATATTCTGGTTTCGCGCGGCGGCGCGGCCACCTCCGCGCTGATTGCGCGCGGGAACGATTATCCGGGTAATTTTTCCCACATCGCCTTTGTCCATGTGGACGAGGGCACTGGCAAACCCTCGATCATCGAAGCCCATATCGAATCCGGCGTGTCGGTCACTTCAGTCGAGCGCTACCTCAAAGATACGAAACTGCGCGTGATGGTGCTGAGGCTCCGGTCCGACCTTCCGCAATTGCTGGCCGACCCGTTGCTTCCCCAGAAAGCGGCTTCCGCGGCCCTCAGCGAAGCCGAACGGGACCACATTCCCTACGACTTCGCGATGGATTACCATGATCCGGCAAAACAATTCTGTTCCGAAGTAGCCTCCGCCCCCTATCGACAGATGGGAGTGGAATTGTGGTCCGGCATTTCGCGGTTGTCGGCGCCTGGATTGCGTTCCTGGCTGGCCGCACTCGG
>CAZCUL010000301.1:0-4840 GCA_964501475.1 uncultured Verrucomicrobiota bacterium
TCGGTGAGGGCGACCAGCTCCTGGCGTGTGTTGTAGGCGAAGGTGTTGGTTTGGCCGGCGCGATCGACGAATTCGGCCAGATGGCCGGCCGCATCATAACGGTAATGAATGGCGTTGCCGGCGCTATCGACGATGAGAGTAATGCGGCCCAGCGCATCGCGCTCGATGGTCACCGCCGCCACCGGCGGACTCTGCGCAGTCGAATAAAAGACCCCTTGGGCAGTGAGGGTGAGCGTATGGCCGTTCGGATCGGTCATGCTCTGCAAGCCGGCCTTTTCATCAATGATGTAAACGGCCCCTTCGGCGCTGGTGTATTCGAACCTCGAGGGGTTGTAAGCGGCCGCACTGTAGTCGATGAGGGTGACCGTTCCGGGAATGCTGCCGGCAATCAAAACCTGGTCCTGGTCCGCCGCCAGCGATTTTAAGGAGCCGCGGGTATGGCCCAGGGGCAGATAGCGGATGGTGGTGGCGACAATCGGGATGCCAAACTGGCATTCGGGCTCGCTGACTGCCTGAAACTTTTCCGTTCGGCCGCCGGGAAAAGTGAGGGTGACGATCCTGACCTGGCCCGAGTTCAAACAATAATTACCGAGGCCGGCGCGGGTTTCCTGCCAGGCCGAATGGAGCGGCCGGTTCTTTTGCAGGCGGACGTTTTTCAGGCCCAGGGTCCAGCCCCTGCCGAAATCGCCCAGGTTCTTGTTGCGGCTGTCATAAGTGCGGATGATTTCGATGGGAATGCCGGCGATGGGGAGGGTCAGATCGTTAAAGGAGAGAGTGAAATGGCCCACCTTCATGTTTCCTTCCACCACCAGAGTGAGGTCTCCGGCGCGAGCGCTGCGGCCGGCCTGGTCGGTGGCCATGAGCTCGATTTCGTAAATGCCATTCAAGAGCAGGGTGGGATCGAAGACGCCGAGTGGCCCCTCGACGGCGGTTGTGCCTTCAGCCAGCACCGCCCAACCGTCGCCGGAGGTGTCCTCGGGAGGCTTGAGCCGGTAACGAAGCTGCCAGCTTTGCAGGATGGCACTGGAGACCGTTCCGGTGATCACCGAGGGGGCCGTGATGGCCTCTCCATCGGCCGGCGCTGTGATGCTGGCCAACGGCGGCGGGCTATCGGCCAGAACGGTCACGATCACGTCGTCTTCAGATGAAAGCGTCCCGTCACTGGCGCTCAATCGCAGGAGGTAGCTGCCCGGCTCGGGGAAGGTCACGAAGGCGATGCCATTGACCTCGTAGAACCCGGCCTCGCCCGGACCGCTGAGCTGGCTCCATCCCGAGACCAGCGTTCCCGCGGGCAACCCGTCATCAACCACCGTGGCAAAAAGCAGAGCCACATTCCCCAGCAGGACGGTTTGATCAGCCCCCGCCTCGACCCAGGGGGGCTGATTGGTTTTGGCCTCGACCAGGACGACCAACTCGTCGTAACTAGCCAGCTCCGAGTCGCTGACTTCCAGGCGCAGGATATATTGTCCGGGCAAATCGAACTGAACCTGCCCGCTCAACGCGGCCGGCAAAGTGGCCACCGTCATTTCAGCGGGATGAAAGGCGGCCAGGCCCGGCCCGGCAGTCTGGGACCAGCGCAGAGTGAGGGTTCCTCCGTCATCGTCCACGGCCGCGCGCCAGCTCAGGCCGTCGCCCAGGGCGGCCTGAGTATCGCGGCCCGCATGGACGAGCGGCGGCAGGTTGAGATGGCCGGCGGCGCGGACGTTGACGGTGACCTGGTCGTGGCTGGCCCATTCCGAATCGTTTCCGGTCAATCGCAAGAGGTAAGTGCCTGCCGTGTCGAAAGCAGCGTGAGTGAAGGCTGAATTTGGATTGGAAAAAGTGACTACGGCAGGCCCCTCGAGCAGTTCCCAAAGCATGCTCAGCGTGGCCGTTTCGGGAAGACCATCGTCGCTGACCATGCCCGCTAAGGTGGCGAGGGCCGGCGCCACCACGGTCACGGTGGTGGAAAAGAGCACCGGATCATTTTGATCGTCGGCCACAGTCGCAACCAGCGTGTGCACGCCGGGCGAATATTGAGTCGTGAAGGTGATCTGCCGGGGCTGCGCTGTCGTGCCAGCGTCCAGGAAATCGGCTTGCTCGGCATCATCGCCATCGACGCTCCAGGTGATGCTGAGCGGACGCCCGCAGGGATGCCGCACTTCGAGTGTGAGGGAGAGAGAGACCTCAGTCGCGCCGCTCGATTGCACGGTCAGAGGCGCCGGGCCGCTCACTTCCGGCAATTCGTTGCGGCCCCACTGGGCGATGTTTTGCACATTCTTTCCGCCCGCTGAAAAGAGATCGCCTCCGCCCACGTAGGCGCCGCTGGCATTGACAGCCATGGCATAGACGCTCCAGAGCACACCCTCTCCGAGGGCATGCCAGTTGGCGCCGTCCCAGCGAGCCGCATTATAGACCAGCACACCGCCCGCATACCCGAACGGGCCGGCCGCATAGAGATCGGGGCCGCGAAACCTCAGGACATTGATCGCGCCGCTGGTCCCGCCGGCCAGATCATGCCAATCGGCGCCATCCCAGCGCGTGACAAAGTTCACCGCCAACCCGTCCGCATGAGTAAAATTGCCGCCTACATAAAGATCGCCGTTGGGGCCCGCCGCCAAAGTGGTGATGCGCGGCGCGCAATTGAATCCCTGGCAGCCACTGATGTTGTGGGGGATGGCCTCCCATTGCCTGCCGGTCCAGCGCGCCAGGTTCGTTGCCAAACCGGTCGCTGTTTCCATCACGAAAATGCCGCCCACATATACGTCCCCGTTGGGAGCCACCGCCATCGCGCCCACTCCGGCGTATTGGATGGCGTTGCGGTCTGTGCTGTCGCGAATATCACGAATCCCTTCCCCGAGCGCTTCCCAATCCTGTCCGTTCCATTTGGCGATGTTGAACGAGACCGGCGCCTCGGGAATGTTCGAGGTCTGGAACTTGAACTGGCCGCCAAAATAAACCGCGTTCGACGCTGCCGCCATCGGTCCCGCCGCCACCGAACTGCTGGCAATGTGAAATTGCCACCGCTCCCAGCCGCTCCCGGACCAGCGCGCCGTAAAATCCAAATGGCCGTTCCGGTCCAGGTCTTGCAGAAAACCGCCCGCCACAAAAACCTCGTTGCTCCGGGCGGCCACCGGCGTCACCGCCACGCTTTGAGTAATGAACCCGATGGGCGGCGAGGCCGGATTGGACGGGTCGCTCGGACGCGCATCGTAGAGGGCCGACCATTGGCAGCCGTCCCACCGGGCGACGTTGTGCGCGATCACATCCCCCGCGTAATAAAAGATGCCGCCCACATAGAGGTCTGAACCGCTCGTGGTCATGCCGTTGGGATAGATGCTGGCCCCCAGAAAATTCCGGTTCACATCGGTCAAGCCCGGCCAGCCCACCTCCGCTTTCCATTCATCCGCCAGCGCTGGATAAAGCAGGGTCGATTCCCCCTCGGAAGGCGCCGCCAATGCCAGATCCAAAACCTGGTCCGGCCCCGCATCGACCAGCGGCGCCTGATTGCCCGTGACCGAAACGACGACTTCATCGGCCCCTTCAAACTCCGAATCGCTCGCGGTCAGGCGCAATCTGTAAACACCCGCTTCACTAAAGCGCGCCGTCGTGATGGCGCTCTGGTCGTCCCCAAAAATCACGTTGCCCGGCCCGCCCGCTTTGCTCCACTCCAGTTCGATCCCGCCCGGCAACCCATCATCGCTCACCCGCCCGCTTAACACCGCCCTGCCCGAACCAATCGTCTGGTCTGTTCCGGCATCGACCGAAGGCGGCTGGTTCTCCGGATAAACCGTGATCGTAATCTCATCCTCGACCGTGAACTCGCCATCGCTTGCGCTCAACCGCAAGACATAAGCCCCCGCTTCGCCAAAGAGGACCGCCGTCCCGGCCGAACTCGGCTCTGCAAAGGCCACTTCACCCGGCCCGCTCACTTGGCTCCAGGCCACCGTCACTTCCACCTCGAAGGGCAGGCCGTCATCGACCACCTCCCCGGTGAGCACAGTCCGATTCGTCAAAGCGATGCGCTGATCTTCACCGGCGCTGAGCCGCGGCGGCATGTTCTCCCCCGGCGGACGCACCGACACCAGCACATCATCCGCGCCAACCCCGTGCGAATCGGTCGCGCTCAAACGAAGCCAATACGTTCCGGCTTCGGCGAAGAGCACGGTAGTGACTGTTGAAGTCGGCGCCGCAAACAGGGCAAGCCCCGGTCCGCTCACTTTGCTCCAGGCCATGGCCAGCGCGTCACCAGGCAAACCGTCGTCATGGACGCTGCCGGCCAGGCTGAGGGAGTTTGAAACCGTTGTCACCAGGTCCGGCCCCGCATCGACAGCAGGCGCTCCGTTCACCGTCACGACCACATCATCCGTCGCGCTCAATTCGCCGTCGGTGGCTGTCAGCCGGAGAAGATAGACCCCGGGTTCGCTGAAGCTGGCCGTGGTTGCTGCCGCCTCTGCCGCGGTGAAGGAAACAACGCCCGGACCGTTCACTTTCGTCCAGGCCACCGCCAGCGCATGGCCTTCGGGCTCCCCGTCATCGCTCACCACGCCGGCCAGCGCCACGCTGGTCGGAAAGAGAACCAGTTGGTCCGGACCGGCCGAGACCGCCGGCGGATAGTTTACCGGCAGGACAGTGACCGTCAGCTCGTCCGTCGAGGTCAGCTCCGAATCACTCACGCTCAGCCGAACCCGGTAAGTGCCCGGCACGCTAAACCCGACTTCCGGCCTCAGCGAATAGGGATCACTCACCGACATCACCCCGAGCCCCTCGACCACATTCCAATAAATCTCCAGGGGCGCATCCGGCGGCCAGTTGTCATCCCAGGCTGTCCCTTGCAAAAGCGTCGTTTGATTGACGAAAA
>CAZCUL010000302.1:0-7838 GCA_964501475.1 uncultured Verrucomicrobiota bacterium
TCCCCTTCCCGCTTGTAACCCGCGCTACGCTCTTACGGACTGATCAGCCTGTAAAACATCATCGCTCCGGACGCCGGTGTTTCGTAAGGGCTGCTCGGATTGCCCGGCACATCCGACCACGGTCCCAGCACGGTGGGCGCCTGTTCCAGCCGGCCCGGGCCGCTCCAGGTGATGCGGACGTTGCCACCGACCCGCTCGATGTTCAGCGGTCCCAAAGCCGGAACGAATTCGCCGTAGTTGCAGAATTCAGCCGTGGCTGTGTTTCCAATCGAATGAGAGGTCAGCGCCAACCCGACGAACAACGATGACGGCAAATCGGACCTGGTGCTTTGGGCGAACTGGACCCAATCCATTCCATTGGTGGAATAGAATCCAGTAAACAGTTCACCCATGCGTTGCAGCCGCAGCCAAATATCCGGATACGACGCAGAGGCGTCCACATAGAAGACCTCATTCGAGCCCGAGACCCGCTGACTGGGCCCGTTAGCCACCGGTCGTTCCTGCATGACAAAGGAACTTCGGCCCTGTTGAGGCGTGGAAGCCACGAAAACGTTGGCGCTGCCACCGGTCAGGTCGGTGCGCGCCATAAGCGTGGCCTTCGCCCATACGTCCGTAAGCTCGAGACTCTTCACCTGGACCTTTACGTCAAAATCGCCCGTGCGCTGGCTGTGAACGAAATATCCGGCGTCGGCTTCGTTCCAAATGTCCGACCCGTCGGCCATGACGGTCACGCAGTTATTACTGCAACTGAAGGCAACACCAGGATTCGCCGGGTCGGTCCCCGCGACACGGACCAGGTCCACGCCGGTCAAGCCGATGACATCGCCTGTGCCTCTGGTTCCAGGCGGAACGACATTTCCTGGTTCATCCCGGACTCCGACTACATCCACTGTAAAGCCGTCTGAAACGGGGCTGGCCAACGTCAGAATAACCACGGCTGAGTTCTCCGGCGCCAATTGCGCCTCGGTGACGGTAATGCGCGTTCCGCCGTTGGTGACGAAGTAATTGAACTCGTCCATCGCGCTGTCGGCGTCCAGCGGTTCGCTGAAACAGAGTCCGACCGTCGTTCCGTCATGACTGCCGACGGAAAGGAGCGCGGGCGGCGTATTGTCGGCGAAGATTTGCACCACCGCCACCGAAGTGAACCCACGGTTGTCTGTGGCCTTGGCGGTAATGTCATGCCGGCCTTCGGGCACGTTCATAGCCGTGGCCGTGTAAGGACTCGTGGTGTCCTCGCCCACTTTCGTGTCGTCGAGGAAGAATTCCACCAGCGCGATCCCCTCGGCGCTCGATGCATTTGCGTTAATGGTGACATCCGAGCCAGGAGCAACCACCTGGCCGTCGGCCGGGCTGGTAATGCTGACGCTGGGCAACGCGATGTCCAGTGCCCACGCGATAGCCGCATCGAACAAGGCCCGCCCGGCATCGTTCATGTTTTCGTAAACGTTGTCGTCCATAGGCAGCCCGATACGCCTTCCCGGTGCCGAACTGCCGTCGAGCAGCAATGCGCCCGTGTCGTAGGCGTAGTGTGCGGCCAGAGCGGAATTACCAGCCACGGTGGCAACAATGATCGCACTCGACGCTGGAACACCGCGCATGAAGCCAGAAGGCGTGGTGACTATGGTCTGCAACCCGTCCGACAAGCCCGCGGCAAGCGGGTGAGCCGAGTTGACGATGTCGATCTGCGTTTGCCCGCCGGCCGTGGCGTTGTTCGTACTCATCTGGAAGTCGTCCTGCAACGCCTGTTCCCAGTGAATCACAGGAATGGTGACGTTCACAAATTTAATACCCACATCGCCCGAGCCCACCGTGGACGAGATAATCACCAGTACCTTGCCATCCGCGTCGGTGGTTTGGCTGGCGGCGTCATCCAGAATCATGTGCGCAAACCCGAGCTCCTCCAATCGATTGCGAATCAATGCGTCACTGGTATTCAGCGGATCGGGGTTTCCCACGACGAACAGCATTTGAGGCGGATTGCCGAGTGTAACCCGGATCGTGGTTTCGTTCGTTAATCCCGTGTTATCTACGGCCCGCGCGGTGATGGCCCAGACCCCATCAGAGAGCCCGCTCAAGGTTGTTTCGTAAGGAGCGGTGGTGTCCACGGCTACCTGCTCGCCGCGGACGAGAAATTCGACGCGATCAATCCCGGAATCGTCGCTCGCGGCAGCCTGGACGGGGATGCTGGAGCCTGAAGTGAATGTGGTCCCATCGGTGGGACTGGTAATCATCACCATCGGTGGGATCACGTCACCCACAGTGAAAGTCACGGTAGCGCTGCCCTTCTGGCCGGCCGAATCGGTCGCCACAACGCGATTGGTGTACACTCCGTTCGAGAGATTATTCAATGTGTGAGAAGCCGGGCTCGATGTGGCTTCGGCAATCTTATTCGTTCCATCGAAGAACTCGATCAGAGTGATGGGCGGACTTTCAGGCGCCGTCGCTTCGGCGGTAATGGTCACGTCCGATCCGTCTGGAAAAACCTGGCCCTGAGAGGGACTGGTGATGTTTACCACCGGCGCGCCTTCCCGCGGACTTTCGGGCGGCCCAAAACCGGTAGGCACGAAGTTCGGATCTGTGGTGATGATGAATTTATCAAAAAACGAACCATCCTCACGCAGCCCCAATCCAATCGTGTGGACGCCTGTGGAGTTCACATTGAAGTCAAACGGATCAGCCCCGGTAAATGCATCACTCCGCCAGACGAAGTCTGCCTGGGTGCTAAAGCCGGTCATCGCGGCATCGTTGCTAGCCGTCCGGTTTTCCGGCCGTGCCCCGTCAAAAACGAACCAGGAAGAATCGTCATTGCCGCTATCTCCACTGGCGCGGTACCAGACGATATGGCGGCCGGTATGGGTGAAGATGACGTCGTATTCAACGCGGATAGCGTCACTGTTTCCACCACCGCTGGGAACAACGACCGAAGCGCCGCCTGAAGGTGTGCCGCGGGTCGTGTTGACGGTCCATCGTCCGCCCAGGTTCCGCACAAAATGCTCGGCTTCAAAAACCAGCAGGCCACCCGGACCGCTATCCTGGACGAAAGCAGCCTGCGCCACCAGAAACGTCCAATCGTTTGTGAAGAATCGCCCGAGGTTGTCACTGAAGATAAGCGTGATCATGTTCGTCGAACCGGACTTGAACCGACTTGGAGGATTATAAGTCACATTCGCGCCCGTGCCGGTGGGGGTCGCATTGGCCGAAACATTCGTCCCGTTCACCCGCATCTGGATGCTGCCCACGTCCACCGATGTATCGCGGTTCAGAATGACGGCGCTTACAGCAGTGTCGCCAGAGACCGTTTCACCTTCGGCTGGCGTGGTTGAACTCACCACAGGGCCGAGAACTGAGGCGGGATCACTCGTCGGCACAAAAACCAGAAAGTTGGGGAAGAGATTGCCCGAAGCATCGGAAGCCGTCAGACGCACCGTTTGGACGCCGGTCAGGGAGATAACCAGGGGCTGGCCGCTGCCAATATCCGTCAGCGGCACGTATTGGTAACCCACAGTTGCCGGCACCTCAAAGGTGCCGAGCGCTGCCGTCGTTTGCCCGGGTTGCGTTCGGTCGCTCGTCACCCGGCTCAGAAGGACCTCCTGGGCGGCTGCAGCGCGGGTGCGAAGGTAAACACGGAAGTTCGAGGCGGGGAAGGTCCTGGTGTAATTGAGCCACTCGCCGGCCTGCACTTGTTGCAGTTCAAGGTCCCATTGCTCGAGATCAAGCTGGACATACTTGGCACGGTCAAAATCGCCGCTCTGCTGCACGCCAACGGGGGTGCAAGTGCGGTAGGAGTTGTTCGCCGGTCCCGTCGCGGAGGTGGTATCGGAAAAGTCCACCTCAGAGACGGCCGTTAAATCGAGACAGCCAACGCCGTTGCCGTTGACCTGCTGATTGTTCGAATTGAAGCCTGACGGCGGGGGGTCATCCTGAAAACCACCGCCGCTCGAAACGAAGGGCGGAGGGTCGCCCGGAGAGAGACAGAGCCCGATAACCGGGTCGCCGAAGCTATCCACTCCGTAGTTGTAATCCTCATTCTCTATGATCACGCCGCCCGCACCGAGCGTGTCGAAGTTGAAACGATTGGTCGTGGCTCGCCCCATGTTGTCGATGACGACGATCTCGGCGTCATAAAATACGTTCCCTTGCAACGCGCTGTAGGTAACCATTCGGTTCGTGGTGTTGCCCGTGACGTTAAGCACACCCGAGACATCTGTTCCGTTGAGGAACAGATGAATGTCGCTTGGATCGATGGTGTTTGGGGAAAATGTGACAGCGCGGAAGCTGATTCCATCTGCCGGGTCATAGGTGAGTTCGCCGCTGCGGGGCACTCGGTCTTCAATTCGCGGGGGCGCTTCGGAAACCGGACCGGCCGCCTGGACAACGGCCCCATACATGTTGTTGCCCGGGTTATCCGCCTGCTTGAGTTGAAAGGTCCCTGCGGGAAAGAACTTCGTATAGACGGAAAACCATTGGTTGATGGAGCCATCGGCGCCTTCGTCAATACCGACTTCATCGGGAAGGCTCGAATTGCTGGTGCGGTTAGCGCCGGTCGTCACTGGGGTCCAACCTTCGTCCAATACCCACTGCATCGCTCCGGGTCCCAGGGCGGGCGGCGTCGTGTTATCACTCCCCAGGCGGTTATCGATGAGCAGGTACACATCGACGTTCTGCGACACGGTAACATCGAGCGTATAACTGGCATTATCGCGGTTATCATTTCCGGACATGATGTACTCGCCATCGGCCAGGTAAGCGGGAATCAGAACCGTACCCGAGGCGTTGGTGTAATGATGGTTGCGGTCCACGTAGGAAGGAGCGCCATTGCCAAACAAGCCGACGGTGTAGGAATCGCCAGCGCCGCTCCCGGGTATCGGTTCGCCGGCTACACCGTTCACAAAGGTGACCCCGGTCCACTTCGCGGTGACGGTGTCGGTGGCTTCGTTATCGCCGCCGGTCTCGACCACGTCCGTTATAATGGGATGCGCCAAGGATGTTTCGGCCAGGCAGAAGGACAAGGCAGCGAGCACGCTAAGAGAGGATTTGATCATGTGATGCATAGAAGCTTTCTCCAGAGTTAGAGTGACAACTTGAGCGCGGTTCTGACGCCGCAGGACGAACCGAAACAACCAGAACGAGCCAATTTTCGGGCGAAACTTCATACGAACAACCACAAGGCAGCTCACCTCGAATTGGTATGGAACCTTGATGCACTATTCTTGCGGGCAGCGCAAGTTTTTTCTCGGATTTTTCTACTGAAAAAATCTGTCACTGCTAAGGCGTCGCTCTTTCACTTGGGCTGCGAGCCGGAAAAATGCAAGGCTTCGTTGCAGAAAGTCCGATGTTCGCCTTGGATTGGCGAACACCGAATGCAATGGCGGGGCCGTTCGCACACCGATACGAGGCACGAGCGCATCCTGACGAACGAGCATGATCATAATATGCGGGCTCCTCGCTTGTGTGGGCTCCTCGCGTTCCGACACAGCGTGGACAACTTCGGATGGAGGATCCGCGAGCTTCTCCCAGAGACCTGAGTTGGCCATGAATTTGCCTTGGCCAAGCACGTGGCCAAGTGGGCATACCTCGGATCCCAGAAGCGGAAAGGGAACCAGCCCTTGCCGGTTCCCTTTCCAATCAATCAATCGATCTGCGAACTCAGACCAAGCGTCACCCTTCTTTAAGGATCGATGAGCCTGTAAAACATCATCGATCCTGACGCGGGTGTTTCGTAAGGGCTGCTCGGATTGCCCGGCACATCCGACCACGGTCCCAGCACGGTGGGCGACTGTTGCAGGCGGCCTGGGCCGTTCCAAGTGACGCGGACGTTGCCTCCCACCCGCTCGATGGTCAGTGAGCCCAATCCTGGGCCGGGGATAACCTGCAGGAACATGATCTTGGCGTTCGACGCTTCGGCCGCAGGCTGTATCGTCAGCCGTCCGTCGGTCACCTCCACCTGGACGTAATACTCGTCGATGTTTCCGACCTCGCCATCCAGATCGACCGCCACGACCCCTTCAATATCCAGAGTATTCACCTGGTCGGCATTGCTGATATCGCCTGCCGAGACAAAAATGTCATAGACGCCGCTGGGCAATTGGAGCTCCCAAACGTGCATATCACCGGCCCGCTGGAAGTGGTTCAAGGTGTCATAGCGCTGATCGAACGCGTTGGTGTTGTTCCGATCACGGGTATCATCCGTGGAATTGGTGGACCAACCGTAGCTGAATCCGTTGCCGCGATCACCAAATTCCAAACCGCCGTCAGCCAGATACCCCGAAGGCACGGGCGCGCTGGCCAACTGGAAGTTGATTTGGACAAACGGGAGCGCGAATTCTGCGGTGGTTTCCACCGCAGCATTGCCGTTTGTGTCAGCGACACCGCTCGCGCGAACTGTGTAAAACGTATTCGAAGCCAGCCCGCTCACTGCCAAAATGACCTCGCTGGGGATGCGGCCGGCCATCACGTTCGTGATTGTCGGACCCGCTTCCACGATATCGTAGTTCGACGGGTTGATCGCGCTCGCGGCCGAGAGCGGCTCATCGAAATGGAGCGTGACGAGAACAGTGCCGTTCGAATCCAGATTCACGGAAGCCCAGGCATACTCCAGCACAGGCGGCGTGCTGTCCACGGTGATATTGACGCGATCCGATTCCACCCTCGATCCGAGCTTATCCGTGACGACGGCATAGATCTCATAGTTCCCTCGCATCACCCCGCTCCAGGTGAATGAATATGGCGCCGCGGTGTCTTCGCCGATCTTCTCGCCATTCGCGAAGAATTCCACCATGGTGATCGGGTCGTCCGGATGCGTCGGCATGGCGTTGGCGGAGATAGTAATGTTCCCTCCCTCCGCAAAGAGCTGACCGTCGGCTGGTGCGGTTAAGGTGATGGTCGGATTCGGCACCGAACCTGCCGAACTTTCGAGCACGAGCCCATTGAGCGGTGCCTCGGTGTCCGTGCGGGAGATGTTCACGGTCCCGTCGAAGTGAATGGACACTGGATTGCTCCCATCCGCGGTGAACTCGAAGGTCGCGGCGCTGTTCTGGATAAGGCTATCTGTCAGGTTATTGATTGCGACCACCTGGTCAGCGTTGCCTCTCACTCCCTCCTGCAACACTCCATTCACGAAAACGCGGATGTTGTCGCTCTGGTTAGCCCCGCCGGGGGTCATATCGACGTGATAGCTCGTCACGCGATAGTTGCCAGCCGGCAAACCAGCAAGGGTGACGTGGATGATCCCGCCGTTATTCTTCACGAAATCCTCCGCCATTTGGATCAAATCGCCGCTGGCCGTGGAATCACCACGGTCGCGCCAATCAATGCCGCCCGTGGTGCCGCCGCCCGTGTTCATATTGTCGATCGCAATAGTGAATGGGGTGCCGCCAGAGGACGTAAGCTGCATGGCAGCGTAATTCATCCCGTTCGCCGCAGCCGCTGGCGTTGAAGGCAGTTCAATCCATCCCGCAGCTTCTCTGCCCGAAGTTGGGCCCACATCAATGCGCGCGAACTCGGTGATTCCACCCGAGTAAAACACGGCCATGGACTGGCCGTTCATGTTCGGCGCCAGGAGATTCCCGGCAGCGTCCCGCACCTGCCCCACAACCGTCACCACGTAGCGGGCCCCCTGCGTTTGCGCTGCGGTTGTCAGAACCACGTTGGTGCCATCCGGCGCCATCATCGCGGAGAGGATGCTCAGCGCGCCCGCTGGACCTTGAATCGAGTAATTGTTCGGGTTGGCCGCCGACGAGGCCTCCATCAGTTCGGAATAAAACAGCGTCACTTGCGACAGCGCGTGAATGCCATCCGCGCGATAGCGCAACATGGGCGGCACGGTGTCGGGATTGACC
>CAZCUL010000303.1:0-3505 GCA_964501475.1 uncultured Verrucomicrobiota bacterium
GGTGAAATGCTGACGGGCATGTAGGCCGCATCCGTGGTGGTGGAAGTGGCGAACGTGGAAAAGTTGATCGATCCCGCCGGCATTCGAAAACGATCGATCTCGACGCCGTTCAGATAAAACACGGCGCCGTCATCGACTGCATGCAGAAACTGCAGTCCGGAGAGCATCGCGTCCGCGGGCAGATTGAAATGTGTCCGGAAATAATAGGTGATTTTGCCGTTCTGCATATCCAGCGGCGTGCGAATTGGCTCCGGCATATTTTGCGGGCGATCCGTCTCTCCGAGCAGCGCCGGACCGCTCGGCCAGGAACTCTCGGCCGGATAGGTCACGTCCTTCCATTCCGCGCCCAGGTCCGCGCCGGTGTCTTCGTACCGCCAGACGTTCGTATTCGCAATGAGCGTAATCATCTCGGGCGCGGGCGGCGTGAATGGACATGCGTTGGGCGCGCCCGGCGTGGAAGTAGCCAGGTCGCGGATCGTAAGCGATCCGTCTGGGCAGCGTCCTTGGGGCACATCCAATTGTTGCGGGCCATAGATAATGCAATCGATGGCGCGCAGGTCCGGCCCGAACAAACCGATCTCGCCCTGATCGAGCGCCAGGCCAAACCCGAGTTCTTGGGCGCCACCATCCTGGGCAAAGGCCATAAACGAGTTTGCCCCGAGGAAGCTGATCGGCGCGATCACCTGCCGCGTCTTGTTTCCGATCAACTGGTCGGTGAGATACAACCCTCCGAGCGCCACCGGCAGCGAGTCCGGATTGTACAGCTCGACGAAGTCCGCCTGCGACAGACTGGATGCGAGCCATTCATTGATCCTGAGGTTCGCGGGATCGCCGAGGGCTTGCGTCACGTTCGGCGCGCCGAAAGTCGGCTGGGTCAAAAGCCACTCACCGCTGCCGCCGATTCGGCCAATCGAGCGGTCAGCCACCTGCAATCCGAACCGGACCGAATCCAGCAGCGCGCCGCCGCTCGCGACTTGATCGTAGAGATACACTTCATCACCTTCTACATCGAGACCGAAGCCGGTGTGGAATCCAGGGGTGCCATCCGGATCGTTGGCGTAAACCACCATCGTGGCTCCGGCGGCCAGCAGCGTGTTTGGTGGGAAAGTGAATTTACCCGGCGTGTTCCGGGCGTCCGTCAGCCGCAGTCCGCCGAGATCGACGGTGGACGCGCCTTCGTTGAACAACTCGATGGCGTCCGGAAATGTGCCGGCGTGGTTCAACACAGCGACGTTGCGCGCCAGCACTTCGTTCAGGCGCACGGCCGGAATGGATGTATTCACTATCCACTGAACGACTGTGGCGTCGCCCGCCTGCTGCCATGAGCCGGTCGAAGTGCGGCCAACAACCGCCACCGTGTTCGTTCCATTGGCGAGTCCGCTCAGAGAAATCGGCGTGGCTACCGGCGTTTGCGGGCCAAACGCGCCGCCGTTCACGCTCGCCATGTAGTGTGTGATGTCATTGCCGCTCACGGTCAGGGTTGCCGATGAAATCGGCGTCGGTGAACGCGGTGTGCCGCCCACGACAGCGACCGGGGCATTGCTGGAGGTGATCGCTGGAAGAACAGATTGCACGTAAGCGCGCCTCTGGTTCATCCAGTTGCGCATGGCGTCAATGGTCTGTTGAGGGACATAATCGCCGAGCGTCTGCTGGATGAGCGAATCGAACTGCGGTTGCGAGAAGGTCGTGTCCAGCAGCTCCTGCAGGATCCGGTAATAAACCGGCTCGAAATCCGGCCAGTGCATGAATCGATCCATGGCCCGCCAACTGCCTTCCGAGTCGCCGGAAATGGGACAACAAGTCGCGCGGAAAATATCGCCATTCGATCCCTGGCTTCCGTTTTGACCGAGAACCTGATCCAGATCGTGGTAGAGCAGCACAAAGCGCGGGTCGGCCAAACCGCGATAGAGGTAATAGTCATCGTTGTTGCCGGTGTTGAGGCCGGACTCGTTGTTGCCGAGCATGTTCATCACGGCGAGGTGCCTCAGCCATTGCTCCACGTCGATGACGGAGCGCGCATTTTCCGTGGTGAATTCCGCGCCGCTGTTCTCGCCCATGATCGAGAGCATGTTGATGAGGTCGGTCCAGTCGTCTTCGCTGACGTTGGACTGCTTGACGTAGGTGTTGCGATAAGGCGCCGGGTCCGTTCCGCGATAATCGAAACGCGGGTCCGGAGTGGGCGGAAGATCGCGCACGACTTTGTAGATGTTTCCGTTGTCGTTGAGCGGGTACTCGCGTTGCGACCAGTCATCATCATAGACCTCATTGGCGGCGTAGGAGCCGAACATGGGCGAGTCGGAAACGGCGCGGTTGGCGTTATTGATGCGGACCTGCACGGCGCGCGACTGGGTTCCGGCCGCACCGGACTTTCGCGACAGCGTGCTGGCGAAATGCTGCATGTGCACGAAACGCGTGTTCAGGTTGATCGCCTCCACGCCCTTCCACTGATCGTCCGTGCGGAAGTTGACGCGATAATTCGGCGGGTTGGCGCAGCGGCTGCCGTGGCCGCGATTGCGAATGCCGATCAGGTAGTGAAGTTCGGTTCCGCCGGCATCGATGCTGACGAACGTGCCGTTCATTTGCGCATCCGAATTCTGGCTGCCGGAACACGGGATCCCGGCCAATTCCGCCCGCTCGCTCTCCGTCATAATGACTTTGTAGAGCGGCTGCGCGCCCGCATAGACGGTGTCATCCACTTGCAGGAGCGCGTTGGCCACCTGGCCGGTGGGGCCGGCGCCATCGAGCGCGGCCATGGCCGGGCCAGGCCAGGTCCGCGCATTGTTCTGCGCGTCCTGTGCCCGGACATAAAACTCGATGACCGTGTTGTTCGGCTGCGGCGGCAGTTGCGCGACGAACACGCCATCGTTTGCGGCGCCGTCGCCGTTCATTCCGTCATCGCGCATGGCAACGCTGCTGAACGGCGGCGGCGCGGCGCTGTCCAGGCGGTAGAAAAGTGTGACGGTGGAACCACCGGCCGCCTCATCCACGATGCGCGCGCTGAACGTGAGCGTGTCCGTCGAGCGCGGCACAATCGGCGTGTGGCCCACGTTGAGGATCATGGGCGCGATGTTGTTCGTGTAAACGGAATTGATGCGGCCTGGTGTTCCGTTGGTGGTGATGCTTGCCGCCCAGTTTTGTCCTTCGTCGTTGGACAACTCGGGATTGATCAACTCGAGCGAACTGCCGCCACCGTCGTGCGGCTTGGACCAGACCCAGCCGCGGCGGCCGGAGTGGTTCGGCCCGCGCTGACGCACCGCCCAATCACCTTCATCGGAGTAATGGACGCTGTCCACGCGCCGGCCCGTGGCGTCATCGAGATCGATGTTTTCGCGGCTGTTGCTGAGCCGGCCTGTCCACCCCCCCACGACATTCGCGATGCCGGGATACTTTGCCTGAAACGCCGGCAGGTGGGCGGCCACGACGAGATAGCCGCCGCCGGGAATGCTGACATCGGGAAAGGTGAACTGGACGCCGGAGACAATGCGCCAGCCGTTGAGGTTCACTG
>CAZCUL010000304.1:0-4446 GCA_964501475.1 uncultured Verrucomicrobiota bacterium
GAAGTGCGGGAAAGACAGCGAAGTATTGGTGCGCTCGACTCATTGGGAAGGCACTCGGTGCATTCACTGTTCCTCTACGAAGCTGACCAAGAAGTTTTCCGTCTTCGCCTCGAGCAACAGCGGTGACGGCGCTGCGCCGGAATGCTCCGGACAACCCAGCTCGTGCGGCCTCTGCGGCACCGGACGCGCCCATTCGCATTAGCAACTCTGCCGCGTGTCTCTTTCTGCTTTCGTAGCAGCAGACGTAAGTCGGCTTCAACAGCCACCTCACGACTTTGTGTCGGAACAGGCCGACGCTCTGAGTTCAACCGGCGCCTTCTCAAACCGCAGCCAGCGTCCCTGCCAGAGGCCCTCGCTCATTCGTTTCAGGCGGCAGGTAATCGCGTCGTGACCGTAAATCTCGAGCAGGTCCTCCGTTCCGGCCAGCCTCCAAAAGACTTCGCACTGGTCGGCGCCAATTCCGATACGGCCCCCGCGCAGGAAGGACATCAGCCGCCGATCATGTCCGATGCGGTGGTAATCGAAGACCCTGCTGGTAAGGAATTGAAAAGCCGGGGTTTCCGCCGCCAGGTTGATTCGCGGCTCGACAGGCAATTGAATTCCTCCATCCCACCGGCGTTTCAATTCGGCCAAATAACCCTTGCACTCAGCCTCGAACAGGAAACCGGGGACGGGTTGGTTTTCGCCTGCGAACCGCCACTTGGCGCAGTTCCGATGCTGGAAGACTCGCCGGCCCGCAAAGTCATGCTGGCACATGGCTCCGTGAAGGGGATGAATTGGTCTTTCGGGCATGATGTAAGGCTGGTTCAATTTCCGAAACGCCATGTGGAAGGTGTCTTTATCTCCATGAATGTGGCGGTAGTAAAAATCCGAATGTTCATTGTACCACATGCAAAGTTGCAAGGCGGGCCAGCAACGGCTCTTGTCCACCAGAATCTGGCCGCTTTCAAACTCGGGCTCGCAGCGGTATTCCACACCGCAGAGGCGCCAGATGGCCCGCGACAGGGGCAGGCGCCCGTAGTCGGGCCAGAAGACCGCGCCAGTCTTCGCAAACTCAGGTGTGTCGAACAGGTATTCAGGGTTAACCACAGGAACGTTATCCGCATCCAACAAAAGGACTTCTTTGAATGGGCAGTGAATCAGGGCATAGGGCTTTAGCTCCCAACCGCTGAGAATCCGCGCCGGAAACTGACGGCGCACAGCAAAAGCATCAACAGATTCCACACCGAGCGGTTCGACAAGCTGACGCATTCGCTCATTGAGCTCAGCCGGACCCAGATGCCAAAGCTGTATTGGCAACCCGCAACTCAAATGCCGCAGCATGTTGATGCACACCCACGCGCAGGTGAAGTAGTCAGCGCCTCCGCCGGGAATGACAATTCCCCGGCCCGCGTACCCGCCGGCATAGTCAGAGATCGTTCGAACAAAATCCTCCGCCCGAGACAGAGCGGTTTCCGGCCGCAGAGGCTCTTCTTCCTGAACCTGTAACACCCGACGAGAGGGGGCTCTGTTTTCCTCCGGGAAGTGAGCTTCGTTACTGCGGCTGCTACGATTGGAAAAGGAGGCCGACGAGCCTGAAAAATTTCCGAGGTGTTCTTGCTCTACGATCAGTTCTTGAGGACCAAGGGCCGTCAATGCCTTGTACTCCGCCTCCATCCGGCAAACAGCCCCCGGCCCTTGGCCATGCCACGCTTTGATCACCGCGTCCGCACAATCCGTAACGCCAACAGTGCTGTTCCAACGATCATGCAGCCTTTGCGCCGTCCCAGGAATCTTCTCGGCAACCTCAAGAATCCGTATCTGTTCCTGCCAGGGGTGATCAACAGGCCCGGCCTGCCAGACTTCCTCGAAGAAGGTCCATGCCAGCGGCGTGTTTCGGATCACCATCACTCCGGAGTTGTAGTGCCAAGGCCGGCCGTTCCACTCCCAGGGATGTGCGCACATGGCGATAGGCGGCCCGTCTCGCAAAGCGCTGACGACACTTTCTTCGGGCCGCACAATCAACGTGTCCGCATCCAGCCATACGATGGGATCAAGCCCCATCTGTAACGCTTCCTGGATGAGCAGCACCTTGTCCCAGTGCGCCGGACGTTGGCGTTGAAGTTTTCCTCGGACATTCCAATACCGCAGACCATGCCGCCGCGCATAAGCCGCGTGCCAGGCGGCCGTCAACTCCAGCATCTTCAAATAATCTCCGCTGGCCTGTTGGATCAAAACGGCATTCATAAAGGTAGGGCTTGTCCCAAGAGCGTTATGCTCCTGAACTTTGTCGGAAACTTTATCGCGAACTTTGTCGAAATGCCCCGAAATTCATTCCATTACTCGACAAAGTTTCCGACGAAGTTTTCGACAAAGTTTGGGTGAGGCCGTTTTGGGACAAGCTCTAGGGTAGGACAGAGCGTCTCGCCTGTTTTCCTTGTTCGGGCGCATCGTTAAGTGGTCATGACCACTAAGTTCCGGAATCCAAAGCAGCCCCTTCGGCGAAGGGTAGCGCTCGGCGTCCTCGCCGAGCCGATCCCACAACCGTTTGCACGACCCGGCTCATCGAGAACGATTCGCCCTACCTGCCCCACCCTTCAAAATACATTTCAATTCGCCGGATCACTTCTTCCGGAGTTATCATATGCATGCACCGGGGCAGATGATCCACGACATTCATGCACAAATCACGGTCTTTTGTTTCGCCATCCCCTAAAGGTTCCGTGCGCGATTTCCAGCATCCGCCCTGGCTGCAGCAAGGCAGCCTGGATAACACCGGTGCAAATCCCGCACCGCGCTAGTTTGTTCCCGGTCACGGGAGTGCTCTTGACCCTCCTGTGAGTGTTCCCACCTAAACGTTGCGCGTCAGATAATCGCTTAGGGTCAGCGCGAAAAGAATGGCCAACCAGAGAAAGCCGGCGCTGGCAAAGACCCATGTCAGGCGTTTGCTGTCGCGCACGTGCATGAAATACAGAATCACCAGGACCGTTTTGGCAATGGCGATGGTCAGGGCTGCGACTGCATTGAGCGGGCCGAGATCGATCTTTGCGGCCAGCCAGGTCAGGAGCAGGAGAAACAGCAACCCTGCCCAAACCTTCCAATAAAGCTGTGGTGACGTCGGCGGCCGGTTCATTTGTGCAGATCGATCAGGTAAAGGAGCGGGTAGAGAAAAATCCAGACGATGTCCACGAAATGCCAATAGAGCCCGCTCACTTCGACCGGTGTGTGATACACATCCGAAAAGCGGCGGCGCCACGCCAGGAAAGCGATGACCGCGAGCACCCCCACTCCCACGAACACGTGCAAGGCGTGCAAGGCGGTCATGGCCCAGTAGAGAACGAAGAAAATCTCGGTGTGGGCGGGCAAGCCAGGCTTGAATTCCGCGCCCGGGATGAGGTTTTTCACAAAGTCTTCGTGATACTCCAGCGCCTTCACGCCCAGAAAACAGAGCGCCAAAAAGAGAGTCAAGAGTAGGAAGCGGACCAAAGCTTTGGTCCTATTCAACCGCGCCGCATGGACTGCCAGGGCCATGGTCAAACTGCTTGTGAGCAGAATGGCAGTATTGACAGAGCCGAGGAGCACGCTGCACTCGTTGCTCCCCGCCGCAAAGGCATCGGGGTAAAGGTGGCGGTAAGTAATGTAAGCCATGAAAAGACCGCCGAAGAACAGCACCTCGGTGGCGAGGAAGGTCCACATGCCCAGTTCGGACGCGTGCCGCTGTTGCTCGAGATCGTCGAATTGCTCGGCCAGGGCTGTGTGAGCGCGCTCAGACATGCGCCACCTCCTCGACGGGGTCGTCCGCCAGGGGCGAGTATTGATACGCGTCGCTGGTCACGACCGGTGTTTCGGGAAAATTATGCTTGGGCGGAGGGGAACTGGTTTGCCATTCCAGGCCGGACGCTTTCCAGGGATTCGCCGAGGCGCGCCTGCCCCAGAACAGCGACCAGGTAAGATAAATCAGCGGCAGGAGATACCCCACACCCAGGATGGAAGCGCCGGCGGTGGACAGCACGTGCAAGACTTGAAATTCCTCCGGATAGACGTGATAGCGCCGCGGCATACCCAGGTAACCAAGCACAAACTGCGGAAAGAACGTCAGGTTGAACCCGATGAACGTAATGAGCGCCGCAAGCTGCCCGAGCTTTTCCGGGTAAAGGCGTCCCGAGATTTTCGGCCACCAGAAATGGAGCCCGCCCATGAACGCCGTCACCATCCCGCCCACCATGATGTAATGAAAGTGCGCCACCACAAAGTAGGTGTCGGTGACGTGCACATCCACAGCCAGCGCCGCCAGGAAAAGGCCGGTCAAACCTCCGATGGTAAACAGCCCGATGAACCCAAGGGCGTAGAGCATCGGCGTCTCGAAGGAGATCGCGCCGCGATAGAGGGTGGCCGTCCAATTGAAGACCTTGATCGCCGACGGCACGGCCACGATAAAGCTCAGGACAGAAAAGACCATTCCTGCTT
>CAZCUL010000305.1:0-6347 GCA_964501475.1 uncultured Verrucomicrobiota bacterium
CGGGTCCTGATGGATGATGTCGAAAAACGCTCCCAGCTTATCCACTTCATGGAGTTCCCGAGCCAGCGCGGCGGCCAGGTCAAATCGGAACCCGTCCACGTGCATCTCAGTAATCCAATAACGCAGGCTGTCCATAATCAGACGCAAGACGCGCGGGTCCTGCATGTTCAAAGTATTGCCGCAGCCGGTGTAGTCCATGTAGTACCGCTTATTGTCCGGCAGCGCGCGGTAGTAAGCCAGATTGTCAATGCCGCGAAACGAAAGCGTCGGACCCATGTGATTCCCTTCCGCCGTGTGATTATAGACCACGTCCAGGATCACTTCCAGGCCGGCCGCGTGCAGCCCCCGAACCATCATCTTGAAGTCCCGCAGACACTCCAGCGGGGTTGATTGGGGCGGGCTGTAGCGGGTGTTTGGGGCAAAGAACCCGAGAGTGTTGTATCCCCAGTAATTCGTTAGCCCCTTTGCCATCAGATGGCGGTCGTCAACATGGTGATGCACCGGCATGAGTTCCACCGCCGTTACACCCAGATCCACCAGATGTTCGATGACCGGTTCGGTGGAGAGACCCGCGTAAGTGCCCCGTATCTCCGCCGGCACCAGCGGATGCAACTGGCTGAAACCCTTGACGTGCAGCTCATAAATCAATGTCTTATGCCACGGAGTCCGCGGCGGCTTATCGTCTCCCCAGGTAAAAGCCGCGTCCACCACCGCGCCCAGCGGCGCATAAGGGCCGCTGTCGCGCTCGTCAAAGGAAAGGTCCTCGGCCGGATCGCCAATCCTGTAGCCAAACATTTCGTCGGCCCACTTTAGTCTCCGTCCGATCCCCTTCGCATAGGGATCGAGCAGGAGCTTGTTCGGATTAAAGCGCAGCCCTTCCTCCGGCTTGTAAGGGCCATGGACCCGATATCCGTAAAGCTGCCCCGGGCGCGCTTCGGGCAGGTAGGCATGCCAAACCATGTCGGTCCGTTCCTTGAAAGGGATGCGGGCTGCCTCCTTCTGCGCATCCACGCTGTCAAACAAACACAACTCGACCTTGGTGGCCTGTTCCGAAAACAAGGCGAAGTTGACTCCTGCTCCGTCCCAGGTGGCGCCCAAAGGATACGGTGCGCCCGGCCAGATTCTATGCGTCGTCATGATCTTTCCCGTGCTCCCGACTGAGTGTTCTGCCCGCCGCGACTTTGGTAACGAATGGTCTGGAAGCCAAGCCGGAAGTTCAGAGTCGGGCTCGATAACTTTGTCCGAAAGACGAGCCGCCGCGGCCCGAAGGTCCCTCGCTGAGCCGGTTCGGGCAAAACACGCGTGCGGCTCGCCGGGACGGCCTCGCCCTACCTTCACAATGGCTGGACGAATCGACCAAAGCCAAAGCGGTGTCGCGCTTTGCTTGCCACGGCAGTCCAGGTTAGCCCCATCGCATCCAGCTCCAGTGTTGTCTGCCTGTTCCATCCGGCCTATAAGGGATCGGCCATGCCAACGTCGAATGTATTGCCTGAAATCGAGCGTCTCGATCCGCTCCGGGACCATCAGCGGATTGTTTTCCTGAGCACGCGGTTTGATTTTCCGTTCGACACGACGCGCTCCCTCGAGTTTGCCCTGTTCCGGACCTTCTGTGTGCCCAGCATTTCGGCCTTGCTGGACCGGACCGGCGAGTTCCAGTTGCGGGCGCAGAAGCGTTACGACGACACCGACATCATTGTGAGCGAGATGATGGAGCACGGATACGACAGCGAGCGGGGAGGACGCGCCATCCGGCGAATGAACGAAGTGCACGGCCGGTTTAAAATCTCGAACAACGACTTCCTTTATGTGCTTTCCACCTTCATTTATGAGCCGATCCGTTGGAATGAGCGCTTTGGATGGCGCCGCATGACGGAAAAGGAGCGGCTGGCCATGTTTTACTTCTGGCGCCAGGTCGGCCAGCGCATGAACATTCAGAACATTCCCGAGGACTTGGCGGAGTTCGAGCGCTACAACATTGAATACGAAGAGAGGCATTACCGCTACACCGAAGCAAATCATCGCGTGGGCATGGCGGTGCGCGACATGTTCGCGAGCTGGCTTCCATTCCCGGGCCGGCTGGTGCGGCCGGTCATTTATTGCATGATGGACGACCGGCTGCTCGAAGGGTTCGGTTTTCCCAAGCCTTCGCCGCGGCTGCGCCGGTGGGTCGAGGCGAGCCTGCGGGCCCGGGCGCGTTTGCTCCGGTTCTGGCCGCGCCGGCAGCGGCCCCATTTGCGCACGGAGATGAAACACAAGAGCTATCCGGGCGGGTACGAGATTGAGAAGCTCGGCCCTCCCGCGGAGAAGTCCGGAGGTCCCTCGTAAACCTGTGGAAAGCCTGCCTCCGCTCTTGTTGTTCGCCATTCTTTTTGCCACCGGATTGGTCGCCGGGTTCATCGATGCGATTGCGGGAGGAGGTGGACTGATCACGCTGCCGGTGTTTCTGGGACTGGGAATGCCGCCGAAGGAAGCTCTGGGGACGAACAAGTTTCAGGCCTGTTTCGGCTCCGGAAGCGCCACGTTCCACTATGCGCGAGCCGGCTGGGTGCGGGTGAGCGACTGTTGGCTCGGGATCGCCTGCACCGCTGCCGGGGCCGTGGCCGGCACGCTGCTGGTGCAACAGCTTGATCCGGGGTTTCTCAGGTGGAGCATTCCGCTTCTGCTCATCCTCATCGCCCTTTACTTCCTGATCCGCCCGCAACTTGGGACGGCCGCAGGCGAAGCGCGCATGAGCGTGGCGCAGTTTCATTTTGCGTTCGGACTGGGGATTGGTTTCTACGATGGCTTCTTCGGGCCGGGCACGGGATCGTTTTGGGCCATGGCCTACATGCTCGCGCTCGGCTTTCAGCTCATCCGGGCGACAGCGCATACCAAGGTCATGAATTTCACGAGCAACATGACTTCCTTCTTTCTCTTCGCCTTAAGCGGGCAGGTGAATTATGGCGCGGGCATGGCCATGGGCTTCGGACAGGTCCTGGGAGCGAGGCTCGGTTCGCGACTGGCTATCCGGAAGGGAGCCGGATTGGTCCGGCCCATTTTCATCGGGATCGTTTTGGCGATCAGCGCCAAACTCCTTTACGACAATTGGAGTTTCCGTTGAGTGCGGCGCGGACTGTTTGGCGGTAATGGACCGTGCAGAACGTCCGATTTGCCCAATCGACCGGGACTTATTTCTCTTCCTTCTTTCTTCCGCCGAGTATGCCGTCGAGAATGCCCTTTGCTTCCCCGGGAAGCTTGTCGCCCGCTTCTTTCGAGATGGCTTCCTGCGCCTTGCCTTTCAGTTCTTCGGTCGCTCTGCTCACCCCGGCTTTCACGAGCGCGTTGGCGAGGTTTTTGTCGTCGATCATAATGCGCGGATTATCCAGAGGCCCGCGCAGGCCGATGGGGAGGACGAAATGATCCAATTTCGTCGGTTTGCCGCCAATAGTGAGCGTTGTGTCGTGGAGGGTCGCCTGAAGAGGCAGGTCCACGTAAACACCGCCGAGGGTGCTCCACTCGCCGCTGGCCGCCAGATCAATCGTGCCCCCTGTCAAGGGAGCTTCGCCGCCAATCTTCAGCTCACCGGCCACCTGGTTCACAGGCAACCCGCGATAGGAGAAGTTCAACAGGTTATTCCCGCCTCCGGGCGCGAACTCAGCCGCTTTCACATGGAAGCCGAGCGTCTCCTTGCTCGATTTAATGCTCACCTCCGGCGCCTTGCCCAGGAGCCCGGGATGAGTGGAAAGATTGTAGGCGGTAATATCGAGTGTTTCATCCGGCAATTGCGCGACCCGCACCTTTTCGGCGATCAGCTCCGAGATGGTGAACGTGGGCGCGCCCTCGATTAAATGGCTGGCCCGGACCCGGGCGTAGCCTTTCTCACGAATCTCGCGGGCGAGACGCTCTTCAAGTGTCTCCTCTCTCTCGCCAGGCTCTCCTTTACGGTCGGCTTCGGGCCCTGAAATCTTTTCCAGCCACCGCCGGACCTGCGCGAGCCGCTCCTTCCACTTCTTCGCGCTGCGGATGTAATCCTCGATGGTCCTGGCGTCGGGAATGGGGGGCGGTTCGGAAACCGGTCCGGGCTGTTTGCCGACCAGTTCGCCCGGCGCTCTCCGCTTTTCGCCGGTCGAGGCCTCGGTGACTTGAACGCGGTCCAGTTGCAGGCGCTTCCGCAAAAGATTCATGCCGCTGATATTGGCTTCGAGTCTGGCCGCGCGGAACAGGTCCGTGTCCAGGGCGTTCGGGTCGGCCATGGCCAGGCCTGCCATGGTCAGACGGTTCTCTTTGAGGTTCAGATCGGCGCTCTCCAAATCCACAGTGGCGCCATTGGCGCGCTCCAGACCTTCGCGCAAAGCCATGGTCACGATCGGTTCGGAGGCAAACATCTGCAAGAGGACCAGCAAGACGACGACAAGGACGGCAAAGACGACGCCCAGCGGACGGACAGGATTGCCAATTTTGCGCTCGAGCAAGGTTTCATAGGTCTTCTTGCCAGGACCGCCACCCACGAAGACGAACAGGAGGAACTTGACCCACTTCTTACTGGTGTAGCGTTGATAGCGCTCGGAGTTCTTTTCCAAGCCGGCCATTTTATTGCGAAAGGCCTGGATGGCTTTTGCCATGGCCAGGCCGACAATGCTTCCCACAATCAACCCGATCGCCAGCCCGCCTGTAGTCACGTAGTATTCGAAGCCAAAGAGGGCCAGGACCGGCGCGTTGATCATGGTCTGAAACAACCCCTGGAGCGGGCCGTCCAGCAAAAATCTGCCCGCGGCAAAGGAAACCGGCGTGAGCAACAACGCGAGCAGCTTGAGAACCAGGCCGGTCAGGGCCGCCAGCATGAGGTTCGCATTGATAATGATGAGCAGCAGGAGCAGGACAACGATCAAACCCGGCGCCTGCGCAAATCCAGGCATAAAAGCAAGCATGCTCGCGAGCAGACAGGCCGTGAAAAGCTGAAATGGCGTGGCATTTCCCCGCAAAATTTTTCCAATCCTTCGCGTAATCATAGCTGTGACTCCTGGTCCGTTTTTGCTTTCCCAATGGCTTCAACTGAGGGGTGCCGTCGAAGCACCCGCACTTTATGCGCTTCGCTGTCTCCAATGTAAACGTCCCTGCGCGCATCCACGAAAATGCCATGCGGGCGGGACATCCGGCACTTCCACGGATCGCCATCCGGCCCGTCACCCGGCGCGCCCGTTCCCGCAATCACCCGCAGCAAGCCGCTCTTGCGATCAATCATTCGAATGCTGTGACTTTCGGTATCGGCGAGATAAACATTTCCGTTGGGCCCCAGGCTGATGCCTTTCGGGCCGGAAAGAGTCGCTTCTTTGGCCGGTCCTCCGTTGCCGCTGAATCCCTTCTTCCCGCTGCCCGCCTCGTGATGAATGATGCCTTGCTCGAGATCGAGCCGGTAAACCGCGTTCCCCTCGCGCAACGCCAGCCACATTTGGCCCGCAGCGTCGAAATCGATGGCTCGCGGTCCGTTCAAAGGCGTGCCTTCGATCGGGGCTCCATCCGGGGTCGGGCCCCGGTCCCCCGTGCCGGCCACCGTGGTGATGATCCCGGTCTTCATGTCCACCTGGCGCACCCGGTGGTTTCCGATATCGCAGATGAACAAGTCGCCATCGGGACCAAACTGGATGCTGTGCGGTTGATTGAGTTGCGCCTGCGCGGCCGGGCCGTCGTCCCCGGCAAAACCGCGTTGGCCGGTTCCCGCAATTGTCGAAATGGTCCGGTCCTTCACCGAAACCCGCCGCACGATATGGTTCCGCATCTCGACAAAATACATGTTGCCTCTCCGGTCGAAACGAACTTCGTAAGGCTCGTTCAAGTCCGCCGCCAGGGCCGGACCACCATCGCCGTTGTATCCCCTTTTGCCGGTCCCGGCCACGGTGCTGATCGACGAGCCGTCGCGGGCGATTCTACGGATAACATGGTTTCCCACTTCGCAGACGTAGAGCGCGTCATCGGGGCCCGCGGTCAGGCCAAAGGGATTATTAAGCTGGGCCTTCCCGGCTGGGCCGGCGTCCCCATCGCCACCCGCCTGACCGGTCCCGGCGAACGTTTCAATGGTGAAAGCTGGAGCAGCCGAACCATCCACCGCGGAAAAAACGATGGCGATGAGGGCCGTTGCCTTCAGGCAGCTGCGCATGGGGGAAAACTACCAATCAGCCAGGCTAAAAGCGATACAAGTTCGAAGGTTCTCAATCATCTCAAAATCCTTGCGCTTGCTCGCCCTACCGGCGGTGCCGGTCCCACCGGGGATCGGGCAAACCGCGCTCTGGCTTCGCATTTTGCAAGGAATCGAACCGGTCGAACAATCGGGCGTCCCGTAGCAAAGCACTGATTACCAAGCAGTTGATTTA
>CAZCUL010000306.1:0-11530 GCA_964501475.1 uncultured Verrucomicrobiota bacterium
GGGCAGATTTCGCTGCAAGTCCTGGTGGACCGGCCAATGATGGAGATTTGCGGCAACCGGGGCCGCGTTTACATCACTTCTCCTCGAGAAGCGAAAGGCGACGTCTCGGCCGTGACCGCCTTTGCTGAAGGAGGCCAGGCAAAGCTGCTTGTTCTGGAAGTTCATGAGCTTGCCTCCATCTGGCAGAAGTAAATGCGGGCTTGGGCTTAGTCTTGACCGCCTTTGCCTGACCTGAGAATCATTAAGCATGATCACACGCCTTCTTCCGTCCGCTGCCGTCACATTCGCCGCCTGGAGCATTCTGGCGGGCGATTACACCATCCATTCCTTTAAGAAAATCCAGCTTACGGACCAGTTTTGGGCCGAAGGCGCCAACTTTGGAGATTTCAACAAGGACGGCCATAATGACATTGTAGCCGGACCGTTTTGGTGGGAAGGACCGGACTTCAAGAAGAAGCACGAGTACTATCCCCCCAGGCAAAGTTTCAAGCGCAAGAAGGCCGATGGCACCGAGGAAACCATCCCCGGTTTCGAAGGCGTGCTGGGAATAAAGAACACTTACTCGGACAACTTTTTCGCCTTCACGCACGATTTTAACGGCGACGGCTGGACCGACATCCTCATCTATGGTTTTCCGGGCAAGGACGCGTCGTGGTATGAGAATCCGAAGGGCAAGGAAGGGCATTGGGAGCGGCATGTGGTTTTTCAAGTGGTCGAAAACGAATCGCCTGCCTGGACCGACCTGACCGGTGATGGCAAACCGGAAATTGTCTGCAACTCGGGGGGCTTCTTTGGCTATGTGACGCCCGATTGGGAGAATCCGACCAGGCCGTGGGTCTTTACGCCGGTGACGCCGCATGGGCAGTGGCAGCGGTTTACTCATGGGCTCGGTGTGGGTGATGTGAATGGCGACGGGCGCATGGACATTCTGGAAAAGGACGGTTGGTGGGAACAGCCCGAATCGCTCACCGGCCGCAAGGTTTGGAAACATCATCCAGTGGCTTTTGCGCCCGGCCACGGCAGCGCGCAGATGTTCGCCTACGACGTGAACGGCGACGGCTTGAACGACGTCATTTCGAGTCTGGCAGCGCACGGTTACGGCCTGGCCTGGTATGAGCAATTGCCGGAAAAGGAAAACGGCAGCCCGAAATTCAAAGCGCACACATTCATCAACAAGGAGCCGGGCGAGAATAAATACGGAGTGAAGTTTTCCCAGCTTCACGCGGTTGACCTTGTGGATATGGACGGCGACGGGCTGAAGGATATTATCACCGGCAAACGTTTCTGGGCACACGGTCCGACTGGAGACGCGGAGCCGAACGCGCCGGCGGTGCTTTATTGGTTCAAGCTCGTTCGCAACGGCAAAGAGGTGGATTTCATTCCCCATTTGATCGACGACAATTCAGGCATCGGAACCCAAGTCGTGGCCGGCAGCATCAACGGAGATCAATGGCCGGATGTCGTCGTCGGCAACAAGAGAGGCGTTTTTGTCTTTCTTCACGAGGCCAGGAAAGCAGGCAAGGAGGAGTGGCAAAAAGCCCAGCCCAAACCTTACGTCGCGAGCGGGACGGGGAATTAGACAAGGCGACGCGGATCAGGGTAGGGACGCCGCGTCCAGCGGCGCAGCCATTCCGCCCGCTGCTGCGCGGGCAGGGAGAGGAGGTTCATGGGGAGAGAGGCGCGTCAGTCCTGTGCGCCGGGGCCGCTTGCCTTTTCCGGCTGGCTTTTTACACGGTAATCCGAAACGATTTTGCCATTCCGGGTTCTAACAATTGCAGCCCTTTAGTGCAGGGGAGCTGTTCAGTTTCGGATTGAATGATCGATGAAGCGAGTCACGGACATCTTCCCATGGCTTCTGGCCGCGCCCCTTTTGGCCGGACTGAGCGGCTGTTCGGCGCAGCATTACCGCAAATCGGCAGACAAGGAGGTTTACAGGGCGATTGCCCGGAAGACCCCATTGGTGCCGAACATGGATCCGGACTTTACCGTCGAGCAGACCGATCAGATGGACCTTCTCAATCTGCCGCTTGCGGATGAAGTGCCGGAGTATCTGGGCGCTGAGGCCGAACGGGAACGTCTGGCCCGAGTGCTGTCACTCGAAAGGGCGCTGGAGATCGCCGTCCGGCGGAATCGCGCCTACCAATCGCGCAAGGAACGTCTCTACCTGGTCGCCCTCAGCTTCACGCTGGCGCGGCATCAGTTTCGCCCGATCTTCTCGGCTGGTGGCAGCGCGCGAATCATTGGCGAAACCCAGCAAGCGGTGGACTTCATCGTCGATCCCGTGACGCAGGAGCCGCGAGTCATTCTGAGCGACAGCCTGGTGGAACAGCGGCGGCTTACGGCGGACGCCGACGCGGGGGCGAGTTGGCTGATTCGCGATGTGGGACTGATCAGCGCAGCGTTTACGACGGACTTCGTTCGGTTTATTACGGGCGATCCCAGGGTGTTCAGTTCGTCGCGGGTGAGCGGCGCCCTGCTGCGGCCATTGTGGAGGAACGCAGGGTTCAAACAGCAAATCGAGAATCTCACCCAGGCCGAGCGCAACCTGCTCTACGATCTGCGCAGCTTCGCCCAGTTCCGAAAGACCTTTAGCGTTCAGGTGGCCAGCGCTTTTTACGCCGTGCTCGGCCAGCGTGACACTGTGCGCAATGCGTATCTGAACCTGCAAAGCTCGCGCCGCAATGCCGAACGGACCCGCGAACTGGCGCAGGAAGGCCGGGTCACCCAGGCGGACCTCGGCCGGCTCGAACAACAGGTGCTGGCCGCCGAAAGCGCCTGGATCAACGCGCTGCGGAACTACCAGCAGTCGCTCGATGATTTCAAGCTGCTCCAGTTGAGCATTCCAGTGGACACCAACATCGTCCTCGATAACAGCGAGCTGGAGATGCTGGAGATCGAGCATCCGGAGATCGCGGCCGAAGAGGCGGTCGAAATCGCCTTGGCGGCCCGCCTCGATTTTCAGAATGCGAAGGATGCCTACGAGGACGCCGGGCGGCAGGTGGAGCTGGCGGTCAATTTTCTGCGGCCGCAGGTGGACCTCGTGGCCTCGGCTGGTTTCAACAGTCCGCAGGACCAGAGCGGCGATTTCGTGCTGCCCGATATCGAGCGCTACAACTGGAGCGCCGGGTTGAATGTGGACCTGCCGCTGGATCGCAAGGGCGAACGAAACGTCTATCGAGCCGCCCTGATCGGCCGGAAGCAGGCGGCGCGAAATATTGAACAGGAAGGCGATGAAATCACGCTGGAGGTGCGGGAGAACTGGCGTTCTCTCGATCAGGCCCGGCGAAACTACGAGATCAGCGGCGTGGGCGTGGATCTCGCCGAGCGCCGCGTGGAAGAGCAGGATCTGCTTGCCGAACTGGGCCGGGCCAGAGCACTGGACCAGGTGGATGCCCAAAACGATTTGAGTGCGTCGAAAAACCAGCTCACCCAAGCGTTGGTCGGGCACACCATTGCGAGGCTGCGATTCTGGGCGAGCATGGGCATTCTTTATATCAAGGACAACGGGCAATGGAAAGGGGTCAACGATGTTGAGCGGAGATAAGGTCATTACATTTCTCAAAAGCCAACCGCGCTGGCGGCTGGTCGCGGCGGTTCTGGTCCTGTTGGCGGGGGCGGCGCTGTTGTTCCGCCCGGGCGGGCCGGACAGGGAAGGCGCTTCTTTTGCCGTGCGGCGCGGACCGCTTGGGATTTCCGTGCTCGAGGGCGGCAGCCTTCAGTCGCTGCACTCGCAGGAGATCAAATGCGAAGTGCGGGTGGGCTATCAGGGGACAAAGATTCTGAAGATCGTCGAGGAAGGTTACCAGGTCGCCGAAGAGGACGTGAAGAACGGAAAGGTGCTGGTGGAGCTCGATTCATCGGAGCTCCAAAAACAGCTCGTGCAGCAGGAGATTCAGTTCCAATCCGCCGCCGCGGCGCTGGCCGATGCCCAGCAGGCTTTCGACATTCAGTTGAACCAGAACATTAGCGATGTCATGGCCGCGGACCAAAAGGCGCGGTTCGCGCGCATGGATTTCGAGAAATTTCTCGGCAGCGCGCTGGCCAATGAGATCGTGGGCCGGATGGGACTGGACGCGCGCCTGGCATCGGCCGGAACGAATGGCACCGCGTCCGGCGTGGTATTCTCAGCGCCGAAACTGCTGAACGAATCCAACCCCGCCCTGGACGACGCCGTCCCGGGCAAAGGGGAACAGCCCGGCGGAACGGTTGTTTCCGAGCAACGCTTGCTGGTGCTGTCCGACCGCGAATCGGAACCCGACCTTGCCCAGTGGAGTCCGCCCTCCGGCACATCCACCGCGCCGCCGTTGGAAGAACTGGTCCGGCCCGATTCCATCGAGTTCGCTCGCTACGCCAACATCGAATCGCTGGGTGACGGCGAAGCGAAGCAGAAATTGCGGAAGTTTCAGGACGATTCGCAGGTTGCGCAGAAAGAGCTGGGGCAGGCTCAGATCACGCTGGATGGCACGCGGCGTCTGGCCGAGAAGGGCTTCGTAACGCGGACGGATTTGCAGCGCGACGAGATCGCTTATGAGAATGCGCGTTTGAAGGTTCAAACGGCCGAGACGGCTCGAGACCTCTTTCTGAAATACGAATTCCTCAAGACGGCGGAGGAAACCTTGTCCAAGTTTGCCGAGGCGGTGCGGGAACTGGAACGGGGGCGCAAGGCGGCGGTGGCCAAGCTTGCTCAGGCGGAGGCCAAGCTCAAGTCGGCCGAGGCGCAGTATCATCTTCAGACGCGCCAGCGCAAGGACCTGGCCGCCCAGGTCGAGAAATGCTCCATTCGCGCCACGCGGCCGGGGCTGGTCGTCTATGGGCGCGCCGGCGATGAAATGATCGTTTACGGCGGCGAAGAGCGCATTCGCGAGGGCGCCACCGTCCGCGAGCGGCAAACGATTCTGACCATACCCGACCTGACCGAGATGATCGTGAAGGTGCGGATTCACGAGAGCTATATCAAGAAGGTGAAGAAGGGGCAAAAGGCGCGCATTACCGTGGATGCCTTTCCGGACAAACGGCTGGAAGGCGTAGTGGACAAGGTGGCCGTGCTTCCGGATTCGCAGAACCGCTGGATGAACCCGGACATGAAAGTTTATCAGACCACCGTAACGATTGGCGGCACTCATGACTGGTTAAAACCCGGGATGAGCGCCAAGGTGGAAATTTTTGTGGACCGATTGAACGATGTGCTCTACGTGCCAATCCAGGCCGTCGTGCCGGAGGGAGGCCGATTCGTCTGTTACGTGCGCGAGGGTCTGAGTGTGGACCGGCGTGACGTGGAAGTGGGACAGTTCAATGACGAATTCATCGAAGTCACCCGCGGATTGAAGGAGGGAGAACTTGTCATGCTGCATCCGCCAAAAGGGGCGGGGCGTGGGGCGACCGAGCTTGAGGAACAGGAGGAGGAGGAACAAGAAAAGCCTCGCAGCCTCTCCAAAAATCAACGGAACAGCCCCCAGGCCCGCTGCCGGCTCCGACTTCCCGCGGCGGACCCTCGGCGCGATTCTCTGCCGCCGCAAGGAAGCGGCCTGTTCCGCTGGCCCGACGATGATCTCGCACACGCAAAGCCTTTCGCCGCCTGATGCCGCTTCCGGTTTCCGGGACGGCATCGTCCGCCTGGAGAGCGTGCGGAAGGTTTACCAAATGGGTCCGGTGACGGTTGAGGCGTTGCGCGGCATCTCGTTGCGGATTCAGGCCGGCGAGTACGTCAGCATCATGGGTCCGTCGGGCTGTGGAAAATCGACGCTGATGAATCTGTTGGGTTGCCTGGACCGGCCCACCGATGGCCGCTACTTTCTTGGGACGAGCGACGTATCCACCCTGGATGACGGGCAACTATCGGAGATTCGCGGCGCGCGGCTGGGCTTTATTTTTCAGTCTTATAACCTGATCCAGCAGCTCACGGTGATTGAAAACATCGAGGTGCCCCTTTTCTACCAGGGCTGCTCCGAAGCCCGGAGCCGCGAGCGGGCCACGGAAGTGGCCGTGCGGGTAGGGCTCGATCAGCGCTTGAATCACAAACCGTTCGAACTCTCCGGCGGGCAACAGCAGCGGGTCGCCATTGCCCGAGCACTCGTCAACGACCCGCTCCTCTTGCTCGCCGATGAACCGACCGGTAATCTCGATTCCGCCTCCGGCCGCGACATCCTCCAGGTCTTCGACGATCTCCAGGCCCAGGGCAGGACTATCGTCCTGGTCACTCACGACGAGCAGGTGGCGCATCGCGCGCACCGGGCAATCCGTCTGCGCGACGGCCTGGTGGAAAGCGACGAGCACTTTGGCTCATGAGAACCTCCCCGTTCATTGGCTGGTTGGGCGGCGGACGGGTTGCGCGCTTGCGCCGTAACGTCCGGCTCGGCTTCAAAACGCTTTGGTTGCATCGGCTCCGATCTCTGCTCACCGTGCTGGGAATTGTCTTCGGCGTCTGTTCGGTCATTGCCATGCTCGCCATCGGAGAAGGCGCCAGCTTCGAAGCCCAGGAACAGATCAAGAATCTGGGCAGCCAGAACATCATCATCCGCAGCATCAAACCGCCAGAGGAACAAAAGGTCTCCGACCGCGGCAGCCAGAGCTATGTGCTGCAATACGGGCTGACCTACACCGACATCAAACGCATCCGCGCCACCGTGCCCGGGGTGAACCTGGTCCTGCCGAGCCGCATCATGCGGGAATACGCGTGGAACATCAGCCGCCGGGTGGACTGCGAGGTGATTGCCACGGTTCCATGGTATCCGCAAATCCGCAACCATCAGATCGTCACCGGCCGTTTCTTCTCCGACCACGAGATGGACGCGCAATCGAGCGTTTGCGTGATTGGGGCGGAGATGGTGCCGCTGCTCTTCCCGCTCGAATCGCCGCTGGGCGGGCACGTGCGGGTGGGCAGCAGCTATTACGAAGTCATCGGCGTGATGGCGCCGCGCGGGAAGGAGATCGATGAAGCGGCAACATCCAAAGCGACGGCTGCCCGAATGTTCATTCCGTTGGAGACGGCCAGGATGCGTTTCGGCGAGGTGCTGCGAAAATTCCGCAGCGGCAGCGTGGAGCAGGAACGGGTGGAACTGCACGAAGTCACGGTCGAGGTGGCCAGGCCCGAGCGTGTGGTCAGCACCGCGGCCGCCATCCAAACATTGCTCGAGCGCCATCACCAGAAAAAGGATTACGAAGTGATCGTGCCGCTGGAACTGCTGCGGCGTGCCGAACGCACCAAGCAGATTTTCAACATCGTCCTCGGGTCGATTGCGGCCATTTCGTTGCTGGTGGGCGGCATCGGGATCATGAACATCATGCTGGCCAGCGTGACGGAGCGCACGCGTGAAATTGGCGTCCGCCGCGCGCTCGGCGCGAAGCAGCAGGACATTATCACGCAGTTTTTGATCGAAGCGATCATCCTCTCGGCCACCGGCGGGGCCCTGGGCGTTGTCTTTGGCGTCGCCATCCCCTATTTCGTGAGCCACTTCGCCGGCATGAAGACAATCGTCACTCTCTGGTCGCCGATGCTGGCGTTCATGATTTCCGGACTGGTGGGAGTGGTCTTCGGGCTCTATCCGGCAATGCGCGCGGCCCGGATGGATCCGGTGGAAGCACTCCGGCACGAATAGCGTTCCTGTCTTGGCGCTGCGAAGTATCATCAGCGCCTTCGGTGCGAATAACGAGGGCGGCTCGCCGAGACGGAGTCGCCCTACCTGCGCAAGGGCGCCGGGATGGACTACGCCGCCGGCAGCTCGATCCAAAACGCACTCCCCTTCCCTGGCTCTGAATCGGCTCCGGCAGTGCCTCCCATGCGTTCGGCGCCCTTTTTCACGATAGCGAGTCCGATTCCGGTGCCCGGATAATTGGAGGGACTGTGCAGCCGCTCGAACATGCCAAAGACCCGATGCAAATGTTCCGGCGCTATCCCAATCCCATTATCGCGAATCAGGAGCCGAACGTATTTCCCACGGTGCTCCGCCGAAATCTCGATTCTCGGCTGCACGTCCGGCGAAACAAATTTGAGGGCATTCGAAATCAAATTGACCAAAATTCTTTCCACCGTTCCGCTATGAGCCCAGACCGCTGGCAAAGGGCCTACCACTGCCACGATCGCGTTCTTTATCTGCACTTCGAGAGCCACCGCCTGGCGGGCGCGGTCGATGACGGCGCTT
Organism: uncultured Verrucomicrobiota bacterium; assembly: GCA_964501475.1. Taxonomy (GTDB): domain Bacteria; phylum Verrucomicrobiota; class Verrucomicrobiia; order Limisphaerales; family CAZCUL01; genus CAZCUL01. The sequence goes on from CAZCUL010000306.1 coordinate 8,139, forward strand.
AAATCGACTCTGGCCAGCCCCAGCTCCGAATGGCTCAACCGGCTGTAACTGAGCAGGTCCCCGATCAAGTCATCCATTCGTTTTGCCGCCACAATAATGCGCTGGAGATGCTCGTCCCCTTTTTGATCCAGGACGCTCCGGTAATCGTCGGAAAGCGCCTGGCTGAACCCGCTGATGGCCCGGAGGGGAGAACGCAGATCGTGCGCGACAGTGTGGGTAAACGCTTCCAGTTCCCTGTTGATTTCCTTCAGGTCGGCCGTGCGCCGGCCCACGCGTTCCTCAACTTCCTGATAGAGTAGAGCGTTATCCAGAGCCAGCCCGGCGCGTCGAGCCAGTTCCTCGGCAAAGCGCAAATCCGATTCGCCAAATCGCCGATCGGAATCGGCCATCGCCAGGGTCATGGCGCCCAAGGCCTTCTCCCGAACCACCAGGGGCAGGATCAGATAGGATCTGAGTCCCAGATTTCGAAAAATGGCCAAGTGCTCCGCGTCTTTTGCCGCAGATTGGAGCAGCTCGTCAGAAACCTCGGCCGCCCATTCCGTCTGGTGAGTGCGCAGCACCCTGGGGATGGGATCCTCCGGGCTGCCGGGATAGCGCCGGTGAAGGTCCATGGCGACCTGCACCTTTGCCGGGTCCGCATGCGCGGCCGCCAGGCGGTGAAGCGAGCCGTCCTTTTCCAGCAGATCGATCGCGCACCAATCAGCCACTCGAGGCACCACCATGCGCGCGAGACCCTGGAGGGTTTTGCGGTAATCCAGCGATTGGTTGAGAAGGGCGGTGGCCTCGGAAAGGAACTCGATGCGTTCGCTCTCACGCTTGCTTTCGGTGATATCCGCGACCAGCGCAAAGAAACCGAGCACTCGGCGATCCTCGTCGAAATGGGGAATGTAATCCGCCTGGATGATCCGAGTTCCACCGGACGGATAAGCCACTTCGGCTTCGAAGCGGGCATACTTGCCGGCGAGCGCGGCCTCCGTGTGGGGTTCAATACGCTGGTATGTGGGCTCGCCCAGGACTTCGCGCAAGTGACGCCCAAAAATGGATTCCCGCGAGATTCCAAACCATTGCTCGTAGGCCTGGTTGTTGAAACGGTAGCGCCCCTCGGAATCCACATACGAGATCAACACCGGCAACGCGTCAGTCACCAATTGAAGCTGCTGTCGGCTGGCCCGGAGAGCTTCCTCGGCGCGTTTGCGCTCGCTAATATTCCGGACCACTCCGGTAAACAGGTGCTCGCCATCTCGCGCAGAACGGCCGAATGAAATCTCCAGCGACAGTTCGGTTCCGCTTTTGTGCAGCCCCGGTAACTCGACAGCCCGCCACCCAATATTGCGGACGCCGGTTTCCAAATAACGCCTCATCCCCAGCAAATGCATGCTTCGAAAACGCTCCGGCATGAGCATCGTCAGCGACTTTCCCACCATTTCACGGCTGTCATACCCGAATATGAGCTCCGTGGCGCGGTTCACCGACAGCATCACGCTGTTTTCATTGATGGTGATGATCCCGTCGGCGGCACTTTCCGTAACGGCGCGGTAAAGCTCCTCGCTCGTGCGCAGCTCCGTCTCGGCCCGCTTCCGCTCCATGAACTGGCCGAGCTGGTTTCCAATCCCGGCCATCATCCTCAAAAAGTCCTCGTCCGCGTCCCGGCTTTTGCGGCTGAAGCACTCGATCACCGCCAGGACCTCGTCCTTCATTTTCAACGGAAAGGAGAATCCCGAGCGCAACCCGTCCTTCACCGCAACCGGCATTCGCGGAAAATTCATGTCTTTGGCCACATTTGGAATCCAGGCTGGTTCGCCCCTGCTCCAGACCCGGCCCGGCAGGCCAATCCCGGGCGCAAAAGAGCGGCCCCGGCTGGCAGCTTCGAATTCAGGGAAGCGCACTTCGGGGTGATGCCAAACCTTCATGCAACGCAACAAATTCTCCTGCCTGTGGACAAACCAGAAGAGGCCCACGTCCCATGCCGCTGTCTCGCACAGAGCTCGCAAAACCCGCTCGACCGCTTCGCCGAGAGACCCGGCTTCAGCCAGAATCCGGCTGATGGCATCCTGGACTTGAAGGCGCCGATCCGCTTCGGCACGTTCGAAAAGGGCCGCGCCTAAAACCAGTCCGGTCAACGAAAGAACTCCCGTGAAGGCCTGCAGCAAAAGCAGCGATGCATTCGAATCCGGCACGGCGAACGGACCCAGGCCCTGAAGCGTTCCCGCCAATGCGATCATTGACATTAAAAGAGACGCCGTGATCGCGCCGCGCTGATCGAATCGGAAGCTGGCCCAGACAATCAATGGCAACGCCAGGTAGGCCAGCGGATACGCTGATTCCCCCATGCCCCGGCCCCAAAACACCAATTGCCCGAGGCCAATCAGCAATAGAAGCAGGACGCAGGCTTCGGCGGCCTGGAAGGCGCGCAAACGCAACCATCCCCTCGTCCACCAAACGATAATCAACGGCGCGATGCTCAGGTTACTGACCGCGTTTCCGAGCCACCAGGTCAGCCAAACCGGTCCATAATTCTCCCACCGCGCGAATCCGCCCAGTGCCAGGCTGGTCACGCCGAAGGTCGCGCTGATGGTCGTGGCGAGGACCGCGGCCACTCCTGCGAATCGAAAGACCGTCCGGGCGCGCTCGAATGCCTTTCGCCCCCCGGCGAAGCGATTGACCAGCCACGCGCCGGCCACGGCTTCCAGCGTATTGCCCGCAGCCAGACCGGCCGTGGTAGCCCATGAGCCTTGCGTCAATAGATTGAGGAGGAAAGCTCCCAGGAATATCCCGGGCCAGAACCGATATCCTGCCAGGAGGAGAACGGCCAGCGAGATGCCGGTGGGCGGCCAAACAGCGGTGGCGCTGACATTGACCACGGCGAGAGACAGACCGATTTTGCCGGCCAGAAAATAGATCCCGGCCAAGGCAAGCACTTCCGCCATCCAAACGAGGCGCTTGTTCATCCGACCCGATTACCCGCCACCCTCGTCATCCAGAGCAGGTTGAAACGAGACTGGGAGGGCCGACACCGCGATTCAGAGATTGGGAAAATGATTCAACTTTAGCCAGTTCTGCAAGGTGCGCACCAAATCCACCAGCCGGTCAAACTCGATCGGCTTCGTTATGTAGAAGTTGCCTCCCAGCGCATAGACCCGGTCCGCATCCTCCACCCGGCTGGATGAGGTGAGCACAATGGTCACCAGGCTTCGAAACTTCGGATTCTCCCGAATCCACGACAATACTTCGAAACCGCTCTTGCGCGGCATGTTCAAATCCAACAAAAGCACGCTCGGAATGGGAAACTGCTGCCGGTCTGCGTACTTCCCTTCTCCCGTCAGATACAGAATGGCCTCGGCTCCGTCGCGGACGCGGTGCAGGGGGTTTTGGATTCGCGCCCGCCGGAAAGC
>CAZCUL010000307.1:0-4489 GCA_964501475.1 uncultured Verrucomicrobiota bacterium
TCAGGGCCAAGGCACGCTGTAAAGCCGCCTTGCTGGCGTCGGGTTGTTTCAAGCTATACTGGGCCATTCCCAAATAGTAGAGAAGCTCCGCATCGTCCGGGCGGTTCGGCGCGCTCTGCTGCAGAAGTTGGATGGCCCTCGCGAATTCTCCGCGGTGGTAGCTGAGAACGCCAAGAGTCCTGGCCAACGCAGGGTCGTTGGGAAAGGCGACCCGCGCGCGAACGGCCAGTTCGTATGCTTTCTCCGGCTGGCCGAGATGCTCTGCATAAAGGATGGCCAGGTCCCGGGCGGCGATGACAAAGAGCGGGTTTTCTGCGAGAGTCTTCTCATAGATTTGCTTTGCCTCGGCATAGTTTCCGGCCTGCACGTCGAGCCGTGCGGAAACCATAAGCGCAGGAACGTAGTTGGGTTCTGCTTTCAAGACCTGTTGCACCTGGGAAGCGGCCGCTCGGGCTCGGGCCGGATCGTCGTAAGCAGCAATCATGTCGAGCAGGCGCCGGGCGTCGGCAGCCTGCTTCAATGAAGCGTTGCTCTGCAAGGCGCGTGTCATCGTCGATTCAGCCTGTCCCACCTGCCCCATCCGGTAGTAGGCCCAGGCTAAATCGTGGAGCACTTCAGGATCATCGGAGAGGCGGCCGGCGGCTTCCTGGAGCAGGCTGAGCGACCACCTGTAATCGCCTCCATCGTAAACCAGGCGCCCCAGCAGGCGGGAGATTGAGGGATCGCCCGGCGACAGGCGGTGGGCTTCCTTGGCCAATTCGAGCGCCCTGACCGGCTGATTCAATGTCGAGGAGTAAAGGTGCGCCAGACGTAACATGAGACGCACGTTTTGGGGATTCTGCCTGAGCGCCCCCTCGTACATCCGGGCGGCTTTGTCTGCCGCGCCCTGGAGTTCGTAGATCGCGGCCAGCTTGCTCAGGATCACGGGGTCATTGGGCTCATTCTGCAGTCTCCGTTCCAGGTCAGCCACGGTGGCTGCATCCGCGGTCTTTGGATCGATCTCCATCGCCGCCAGGCGGCGGGCGGCTTCTTCCCTGCCTGCGAAAGCGAGGTCAGCCTGCAATGCCCGTTGGAGGGCGACACGCGCGGATTCCTCCTCGCCCAACTGGTAGTGAGTCATTCCCAAATGATATTGCACGTCGGCAGAGGCGGGCAGTCTGGCGGCGCTTTCCTGAAGCAGAGCAAGGGCGCGAACGTAATCGCCCTTCTTGTAAAGAATCCATCCCAGGGTGTCTGCTGTGTGCGGCTCGTAGGGCAGAAGTCTTCTGGCATTCTCAGCCATCTCGTAGGCCTTGTCGATCTCGTGCAGTTGCTCGGAATAAAGGTATGCGAGATTATTGAGGGCCACGCTGTAGTTCGGGTTGATTTTGAGCAGCCTTTCGTAGGCATCGCGGGCGGCCGGGTAGTTTTTGAGCACGTCGTGAATGGCGCCAATTTGCATCCAGGCCGCGACGTCCTCGGGCTTCTTGGTGACCAGATCGTTCAATCGCGACAGCGCTTCCTGATGTTTGTCCCAGGCCACATAAAGTTGCGCGAGCAAAGTGTAGGCGGTGCCGAGGTCGGGCTTTAGTTCGATAGCCTTCAATAAGGCCGCTTCAGCTTGACTGGCGCTATTCCGTGCCGCGGGGACATCGGCGATGACGAGATTGGTTTTGCCTCCGCTGAGGGCGTTCGTTTCGATCTCCTTGCGCACGTCGCGGCCAGCCTGGGCCAAATGGACCTTGGCCAGCAAAAGGTAGGGTTCGGCAACGGCGGGATTTTTTTCCATCTCCTGCCGGACGCGGTCCAATGCCGCGGGGAACTGGTTGGCGCGCAAATCCAGATCGACCAATTGTTCCAAAGCAGGCAGGTAATCGGGCGCCAGTTCGCGTGATTTCTCGAAAGCCTGGCGGGCTTCCGCCACCTTGCCCTGCTGCGCCAGCGCGATTCCCATGAGCAAAGGGATCTGGGGATTTTTGTCAAACAGCTCGCCCATTCTGCGATAAACGGCGACCGCTCCCTCGAGGTTCCGCTGGGCCAGGTAGGCATTGGCGAGGATCAAGTGCGCCTGGGGAAGCTGGGGACGCTGCTCGACCAGCCGGGTCAAGGAGGCAATGGCCGGAGCGGGATTGTCTTTCCGGATATTCAGCTCGGCCAGCAGCAGGATGGCCTCGGCCAAGTTTGGATCCAGGGTGACGGCCTGGTTGAGCAAGCCCAGCGCTTTGGTGAGGTCCTTTTCAACAAGATGAGCGAGGGCGAGTTGATATTGCACCTGGGGAATGCGCGGGTAGGTCTTATCCAGTTTTTCAAACTCGGCCAGGGCCTTGGCGCCCTCCCCCCTGGCCAGCCAAAGACGACCTTGGGCCAGCAACACTTCATAGTTCACCGCGTCCTGCGCCAGGGCCTTCTGGATCAGCTCTTCCGCGTCGTCATATCTTTGCTGGGCGAAGGCAATCTGGATCAGTTGCGTCCAGGCCGGAAGATAATCGGGCGCCTCCCTGGTGATCGCTTCCAGGCTTTTTTTGGCCTCGTCCACGTTACCGGTCTTGAGCTGGAAATTCGCATATTGAATCGCGAAGGGAGATCGGGCGGGAGAATTTGTGGAAGCGGCTTCAAAAGATTGCCTGGCCGCCTCGATGTCGTTTCGAAGCCACTGCACAGAGCCGAGCGCGCTATGGGCCGCGCTCGAGTTCGGGTTCATGGCAAGGGCCTGCTTGAATTGCGTTTCGGCTTTATCCAAATCCTGGCGGCGAAAATCGAGCCAGCCCAGGGCAAGATGGTAGCCGGGCCGGTCCTGATCCCGTTGCCTGAACTGCTCGATCAGTTGTTGAACCTCCTGCAGGTCCGCCGGGCGAGCCACTGATTCGCTCAAGAGCAGAAGCGCCTCCTCGTGGCCCGGCTGCCTTTCCAGGAGCCAGACGGCTTCCTTTCTGGCCTCCTGCACATTCCGGGCGGCCAGATAAACAAAAGCGAGCTTGAGCCGGACCTGCTGGTTGTCCGGATCAAGGTCCTTTGCTTTCCGCAGATAAGCCAAAGCTTGCGGGAATTTGCCTTGTTGATGGTAGAGAAGACCGAGCTGCCGGATCGCCTCGGGATTGGCGGGCGCCACCTGCAACACTTTCAGATACTCGATTTCGGCCTTGGGATAGCGTTGGGCTTCGAAATGGCGATTGGCGCGTTCCAGATAGCGGCTCTTCCGCGCCTCCTTCGAACAACCGATTCCTCCCGCAACCACGAAGGCAACCAGGAGCATCGTGCTCGCGTACCGATATAGCGCAATCATTTCAGTGTTCCTTGGGTGGAAGTTGTTTGAGTTTTCGTCTCGGACCTTCGCAAAACCAGCAAGAGCAAAAAGAATGGAATCAACGACAAGGCAAAGAAGATCGGTCCGCCACGATGGTGAATGGGAGAGTGGAGCATTTCCGGGCCGATTTCGACGCAAAGCAGGCCGATGGTAAAAATGCGAAGAGCGTTTCGGAGAATGGCCAATGGAATGATGGCCAGCGCCAGCGCCGCCCGCCTCCATGGACTTCGCAGGAAAAGCTCGCCTGCCAGGAGACTGGTGATCAACAGGACGAGGCTGGAATGAATGCCGCTGCATTCCGGCGCGACCTCGATGCGCACTCCGGGCAACTGAAACTCGAGTCCAGTGCGCAGGACCGGGGTGGCCAGACTCAGCATCGGGTAGGCCGCTTCCGCCGAGGCATGTTGGAAGAAGACGTCGATGCCTTCCTTGAGCGCCGCGGGAAATGGCGCCATGAAGAGGAGAAATGCCAGAGGAAAAACCAGCGTTCGAAACGTTTCCTTGCCCAGGAAAAGAGCGCAGGCCCCCGCCACCAGCAGCACGAAAGGCACGATGGTCAGCGCCAGGTAATCGTAAAGGTCGGGTTCCCAGCCCTGGAAAACGGAGGTCAAATAGATTCCCAGGATCGCCACTCCGGCTGCCACGGGAAAAATGGCCAGCTTCGGCATCGGCGCCGATTCGAGCGCCAGGCGATCCCGTCGCAGCCAGATCAGGTAGAGGCTGATAAAGGGGATGAGCAAAATATGTGAATAGAAATAGCTTTGGGCGGCGTGGGTAAACAGGTCGAAGAGCGGCTTGCCAAAACAGAGGACCAGCCCGGCCAGGGCCAGCAGCAGATAATGGAGCCGCTTCAGCCGCTTCAGTTGCTGCCAAAGCGGCGGCGGCGCCTCCCGCGCCACACTCGGCTCGGCTGCGGACTGGATTAATTCATTGTTTGGCATTGGGTTCAGGTGGAACTGTCAATTTGCAGGAATGAGTCCCGCAAGATGGAAGTTCTCCCGCCTTGATTGTTTAACAAAAAAAGCGGCGCAGTTCAACGTTGGAATTTGACCATTTTGAGGTGCGCAGCTTCGCTTCGCACCAACCCGATGGGTTCCAGCGGGTAGCCGGTGGTCGAAGCAACGCGGAGACCTCCGGTCTGTGGGGAAACGAGTACGCACCCCAATGGGGTGCCAGAGAGCTTCCGGCAAAGCCTGCGGAGGAAAT
>CAZCUL010000308.1:0-20885 GCA_964501475.1 uncultured Verrucomicrobiota bacterium
GATGGTGATGCCCCGCTCCCTCTCCAGATCCATCGAATCCAGAAGCTGCTCCTGCATCTCCCGGTCTGAAATCGTCCCGGTCCGGTGCAAAAGCCGGTCAGACAACGTCGTCTTGCCATGGTCGATGTGCGCAATGATGCTGAAGTTCCGTATATGTGCCTTATCCATCTCGACTGCTTCGCTGCACGGTCCCGGCGTTCGCAGCCGACCGTCTCAAACTGCATTCTGTTTCAGCGGGAAGATAGCTGCGCCGCCCGCGAAAGAAAGGGCAAACTGCTATCGGGGCCGGTTGTCAGCGGCTTTTCCATGTCGCGCCCTTGCTTCCCGCCAATGCGCTACGGGCGCTTTCGGTTAACCCACGCTTCAGAGGTCTCACGGAGTCCCCTGCCCTGCCCAACCTGCCTGAAAATGAAGATCAACTCCCACCGCCCCACTGACAATTGATGATTGACTCACACCCGTTCAGTCAATCCCTGCCCAAGCTTCAAAAGCTTTTTCACGCCCGTTTCGCTGACTGCTTCGGCATAAATACGCAGGATCGGTTCGGTCCCGGACCCGCGCAACATCAGCCAGGAACCGTCCCGGGCAACAAACTTCACGCCGTCGTAAGACTTCACCTCCGTTACGGGCGAACCCAGAAGTTTTGCCGGCGGATCGGTTTTGCAGAATTCCATCAAGGCCGCCCTCTTCTCCAACGGAAAATGCGAATCAATCCGCCCATATCGGTGCGGCCCGTATTTGCGCTCCAAACGCGCAATCAACTTCGTTACCGCCACCCGCTCGGTCGCCAGCAGCTCCAACAACATCAATCCGGCCAATATCCCGTCCCGTTCCGGAATGTGCCCTGCGAATCCAATGCCGCCGCTTTCCTCCGCGCCCAGAAGCACGTTGCCCTTGATCATCTCGGCCGCGATGTATTTGAAACCGACGCCGGTCTCGATCAGTTCCAATCCCTGCTCCGCGCAAATCTTGTCCACCATCGACGTCGTCGTCAGCGCCTTCACCATTCGGCCCCTGCCCTTTCGGTTCCGAATGCAATGATCGAGCAGCAAGCAAATGATCTGATGCGTCGAGAGCGGATTGCCCCGCCCATCCATCCCCCCAACCCGATCCGCATCGCCGTCGGTTACCAGGCACAGGTCGTGCGGATGCTTCTTCAAATACGCCGCGGACGGCCCGTAATTCTGCGGCACAGGCTCGGGATGAATCCCTCCGAAGTTTGGATCGTATGTTGCATTGAGTGTAGTGACCCGGCAGGTTGTCCCCCGGAGCAGTGACTCGAAACAACCCGCCCCCACCCCGAACAATGCGTCGTGCGCGAAACGCAGCTTCGAGCGCCCGATCAACTTGAAGTCCACGAATCTTTTCAGGGCCTGAAAATGCGCCGGCCGAATGTCGGTCTTCGCCACCGGTTTAAGCCGGTTGACCACCAGCGCCCGGATAGGACTCTGATCCAGCAATCCTTCCACCGCCTGACAGAGCGCCGGTTCGGCCGAGCCGCCAAAGTGCGCCTTCAGCTTAAAGCCGTTAAACATGGCTGGGTTGTGGCTGGCCGTGATCATGACCCCTCCCGCCGCCTGCTTCTCCTTGACCGCGTACGACACGGAAGGCGTGGGCGTGGGCTGCGAGGTCAAAACGACTTCAAATCCGTTCGCCGCAAAAATCTCCGCAACCCGCGCCGCAAACTGCTCCGAAAGGAATCGGCGGTCGTAACCGACGATGAGGCGTTTCTCCGTCCCTTGAACAGGATTGCCATTCCAGTAGTCTGCCGCCGCTTGCGCGACACGGTCCACGTTCCGGAAGGTAAAGTCTTCGGCGATGACAGCCCGCCAACCGTCCGTGCCGAACTTGATTCGCGTCATACAGCGCCGGGAAATGAAAGGGAGAATCCTGGTGGCAGAAGCGCCAATACAATGGAAGGGTCAATAGCGAAGGTTTTAGCGCCCTTTTCCAAACCGTTCGCGCAGCTTTCGAAACACATACATGCCCAGGCCGCTCTTCAAAAGAAAACCGCCCAGGTGTGCAAACTTGCGCGCCACAACAAACCCGGCAAGCGGCGCCGCCCATTTCCATCCGGAAAAGCTCTCCCTGGCCTGCTTGGCCTGGACCTGGATCTGGTCCAGTTCCAACTGAATCACCTGGCGGTTGATGTCGCTCTCCAGCAACAACTCCCGCTTGCGCGCCTGAATCGAACTCAATCCCGGGATCGAAACCATGCGATGTCCTTCTTCAATTCAGCAATGCTGTCCGAAAGCGGCGCCGGCCGGTCGCGCAGTTGCCTCTTCAGGCCAATCACCGCCAGCACCGCCAGAAACAAATAAAGAACCGAAAACCCAAGAAGCACGAACGGGCGCGCTTCGCTCGGCGCGAATGCGACGATGGTAATCGTCACCACGATGGCGGCCGTGAAAGCGAAGAAAAGCGCCGCCGCCGCCCAGGCCAAGAGAACCACCGCGCGCCACTTCTCCTCCTGGACCTCGAGCGCCAAAAGCTCGACACGGTTCCGCACCGTGCAGAGCAAGGTATCGACGATGCGGCGAGCCGAATTCAGCAGACTCGAGGCCTGCTCGTTGTCGCCGATCTGTCTCATCGGGCCAGGAGCAATCCAATCAGCAGTCCTCCCCCAAACGCAATGCCAATCGATTCATACGGATGTTCTCGAATGACCTTGTCGGCTTCCTTGGCGCGATCCAGGGCGCGCTCTTCCACCCTGTGAAAACTCGCTTTGGCCGCCACCAGGCTTTCATTCAACCGGTCTCGAGCCTCACGCGCCTTTTCTCCCAGATCACCCGCCGAGGCCTTGAGCAACCCTTCAGCATCCTGCACCACTACTTTAAAATCCCGCATCAGTTTATCCATCGTGACATGTTCTTCCACCGTGCCAGTCTCGTTCATAACCTGCTCCTTTCTTGATCCATTTCCATTTTCCCTTCGAACCAAACCCTGATGGATTTACCAGTCCATTTCAAGCGGAACCTATCATCCGGCCAGAACCAGTGTCAACGCAAGACGCCCCCAGACCGGCAATTCTCCTTTTCCAGCGCCGCTTTCCCCCGGATGCAGCACGAACGAACTCGAAAGAGCCCTCGGGGGATTCTCCCCCCGTGTCATCGCGCTTCCCATCTGCTGCGAGCACAGGTTTTGAGGAAGTGAAAAAGCGGTAGAGGACTAACCGCCCTCCGTAGCAATACTGCGGAGGGTGGACAGTCCAAGACGCTTCGCGACTAACCAGGGCCGCTGGGAAGTCCGCCAGGTTTTGGACTGCCCGCCCTCCATAGTATTACGGCGGACGGGCGCCAGTCCTCTGGCGCTTTGGCCGCGGGTGTGGGATGAACCAACGGGCCAATCCTGCCCATGAGCCTGTTTGCGGTGAAGTTGAAGCTGTGGGCGGCCCCGGCGTTCAGGTGAGAGTGCGGCGGGCCACTTCTTGGGACCCTTGGTCCCACATCGAATTCTCGAATTCCAATTCGGGCCCTTTCCGGGTTGGCGGCGAATGTGGACTATGTTCCATTAGGCTGCGGTTGCCGTTGCAGCCCGCAAAAATGAGCAGGCCATTTATCAGAATGCCCAAACCCTTTGCCAGTCGCGCGAAACCTTGCCCGCCCTTGGGACCGGCCGTTGCCATGCTCTTGGTGACCGTTCTGTCGTTGGCATCAGCCGAACATGCCCCAATGGGACAGGTTTTCGGCAGAGGCCTATTGCCAAAGCCGGTGCCGGAGGAATGTGACCCGAACCGCGAAGATTGCCTGCACGCCCTGGTTGTGACGGCGCGCGAGCAGGCCGAACTCGCCCGCCGGCAGGAAGCAACCTGGAAGGCGCAGCGGAAGGAATGGAAGACGGCCACGCCTCTCGAGGAGATGCGTCCGGCCGATCTTCAGCAATATCATTGGCAACCCGCCAGCCATATTTCCAAAAAAGAACGGCGCGGTTGGGAATTGCTGGCGGCATTCGCCGAGGAAGCGCTCCAGTGCGACCAGCAAAACGACCGGAAGGAACGCATCCGTTTAATCTGCGAAACCTCGCGCGCGATTGCGAACAATCGCCGGTCGCCCGCGCCGCCCAGCCTGGATTTTTTTCAACTACCGCTGGTAATACTGGATTACCATCACAATCCCATCGCCCGAGGCGCGACCCCGGCGGCAAATCTTGAGGCCCCGGCGCCGGGCGACGACGTGAGCCGGTTAAATCCGGCCCAGTCATCGTTTTGGAGCCCGCCCCGGGAAATCTCATCACAGAATCTTTACTTTGGCTTTGGCCGATCCGCACTGCCGCGCTGGGAAGACAAGGTTTGTATTTATGACAAACCCAAGACCAGCTACGGTGGGAACCCCGGTTTCGAGGTCATCTGCGAAGGCGTGCCGTTCAAGGTCAAATTTGCCGAGACCATCTCCGAGCCTTTCACGGCTCGGATGTTTCATGCGCTCGGCTATCATGTGGATCCGACCGACCACGCACCCTTCCTTAAAATTCAATACAGCCGGCGCCTCTTTCGCGAGTTCCATTTGCGGCAGCCAGTGAACACCAGGCTTCGTCTCGCGTCCATTATCCCGCTCCACACCATCAAGCTGCAACGCCGTTTCGATCCGTTTGATTTCATTGCCGAGGCGGTTTTGAAGGATGGACGGCGCATTTCCGGCCCGGAACTAAAGCAAATGATCTTTCGCGATCCCTCCCGGCCGCACCCTGAGGACGACCCGGACAATCTCATCACGGAAGCCGAAGCTCGGATTCATTACCTTGTCACCGTGCCGGCCAATATCCAGCCAGAGGATGTCGCAAAAAGCATCGGACCCTGGGAATTCGAAGGCCTCGGCCATGAAGATCTGCGGGAATTGCGGGCTGCCGGACTCCTGGGCGCCTGGACCGGGTGGTTTGATTCGCGGTGGGAAAACACGCGTTTGCGAATCGTCGAAACAAAGCGCGGGCTCGAGTTGCGGCACTTCTTCACCGACCTCGGCGGCGGTTTGGGAAGGGCCGTCGGCCCAACGTCGCGTCAGTGCGAGGAACCGAATCTGTTCCCCTGGGGTTTTACGCGCCCGCCCAAGGTTCAAGGGCCGGGAAAGATGACCATCCCGTTTCGAATCGTACATTACCAGCCCATCGAAGACACAATGGCCTTCAAGGAAATGACTCTGGACGACGCGCGCTGGATGGCCCGAATGATCGCCCAACTGAGCGAAGAACAGATTCTTCAAGCTCTGGTGGCTGCTGGCGCCGACTCCGCCCACGCCCGCCTCTTCTGCGAAAAACTGGTCAGCCGCCGCGACCGAATGATCCGCGATCTCGGCCTGGCCGATGAAATCGCCCTGTTGCTTCCGGAAGGTGTGAACCGGCAATTCTCCTACGATCCGGCAACAGACGGCCCGGTGGTCATCACTGTGGAAAATGGCCGGAAAATCACGGCGCGCACTTCGAATGACGTGGTCGATCGAGGACGCCTGATTGAGCGCCAGGAACCGGGCATGACGGTCCAGGCAGGAGCTGAAGTCGATACGCCTTTCTCGGACGGCGCAACCTCACTTCTAGAAATTGCACCGAAGCAACCGATCGATGACTTTTTCAAATAAGCTGTTTCGCGCGGTTAGCATTCTCGTGCTTTGCCTGGGAATAGCTTTCCTTATGCAGTTTGTATGGAGTCTGAATCGGGCGAAGTCGAAGGCTGCATCCGAATCGGATAAACACCTCCAGAATCGGGGAGATTTGGAGAGCCCTGCTGATATGCCAGAGAACAGCTTTCGAGATCAGTATGGCACGCCATTTAATTATCGCTCTTCGTCGCCAGTCTTCAAAGGAAACCCTCGTGACAATCTATTCGTTCGGGCGAAATGAGCGCGGTTATCTGCCATGCCCAGGCATCCAACACCTCCCGCCCTCCATTTAGGACGTCGTGACGAGAAAGCCACTTGTACATTTCAAGGGCCGTCTAGTTCTACTCTTAGTCCGAAACTCCAAAGCAGTAGATGCGTTACTATAGTGGTTACAAATATTGTTATGGGCGCCCGGACTAACATGGTGGTAATTCGTGAATGTCTGTTGAACAATGCAAAGAGAGCGGCCACAGCTACCCACTGTATGACGGAAAACATTACTCCCGTTACTTGGCTGAAGACGAACCCAGAACTGACGGATTCAGACCGAATCACCTGATCGTATGGAAACAAAAGCTGCCCAGCGAAGAAAGTCAGCAGCCTGAGGGGGTAAGGTATCATCCCGTGTACTGGTGCAAGGGACAAGACCACAATGACGCTCAGCCATGCTCCAAAGACAGCTAGAGCCTTCAAAAAATGCGCCATTTCATCACCCTTTATTTAGTCTGAAAGCCCCATGGATAATTCGTTCCTGAGTTTTGATACAAACCGCTTTCGCTCCGGTTCATCGGCCAGCCCCTCCCCAAACCGCTTCACCGCCTGCGCCGCCGCCTGATATTTCATTCCCAATTCCCGCACCACTTCCGCCAACCGCAGTCCTCCATGGCGCACCGCCGCGTACATCACGCCGTCCCGTCCCCAGTCCCCATGCCGCTCCGCCCACCGGTCCCAAGGCTCCGCCCTGATCTTCTCGGCTGCCCGCACCCACTCCCTCGCACCAGGGGCGGTGACGGGAACGCTCGCTCATAATCCTCTCGCGGGAAGAAAAGCCAAACAACCATGTCACCAATCGACTTTGCCGGCTGCCATCCAAATCTGCAACCAGTCACCGCAATGACCGCGATGAATGGCGCCACCAATTCTACTTCCCATTTTCTTGCCCGTAATGTTCTTGCCAAAGGTCCGCGCCGGTTTTCCCGGAGGGCGTGTGCCAGTCGAGCCGAGAGCCAACGTAAGCGCGGCAACCGCGGTGGGACGGTGAGGCGCCGACAGGAATGTCGGCGTTACATCAATTCCAGGACAAGTCGTCGGGCGCCTCGGTCAGAAGGCGGTATTTCCAACCTTTTTGTTGCAGGATGTGCTGCCAGAGCGCTTCGGGTTGCGGATGGAACACCAGCTCGAGCGACGCGGGATGTGTCATCCAGGTACCGCGACCCATCTCGGCATCGAGCTGGCCGGCGCTCCAGCCGGCGTAACCTGCGAAGACCTTCATTTTCCTGGCTGCAGAAAACGATTCGCCAATTTCCATTAGCGCGTCGAGCGAGTGGCCCAGACTCAGATTTGGCAGCACGTCGGCGTCCGGCAAGTATTGATCGCTGTGCAGGAAGCTAAGCATCTGCGGTTGCACCGGTCCGCCTAAAAAGAGCTGTTGCTCTTTCAACTCCTCATTCAAGTTCGCCACCAGCGCGTCGCCCACTTTGTTGCCCGTGCTCCGGTTCAAGACCAGGCCAAAAGCCCCCTCGGCGTCATGCTGGCAAATCAGAATGACGGAGCGATGGAAAAAGGAGCCCTGCAGTTTTCCATTGTCCAAAATCAACTGTCCCTTTAACGACTTCATGAGGCATCGCCGCACATGTGACGCTCGTCCGGACTTTGCGCCAGACTTGCCCGGCTGACAATCTCGTTTAGAGTTCCACCATGACGAGAATAGCTCTGATGCTCCTTTTGTTGGTATCGCTGCTGGTGGCCGGCTGTTGCAACACGCGATCCGGCAGCCGCGAATACATTCCCGGCAAAGGCTGGATGCCGACCGACTAGGCGCTCATTCCATCTCTCTTAAAAACAGCTCGATGGTTTGCGAGCTGTCGGGCAACTCCAAAGTGACCGACCGCTCTGTAATACTCAGGCAGCGCACCACCACATTGCTCGTGCCGACCCGGACTTTTGACGTTTCATCTGTCTGCAACGTTTGGTCGTTCACCAGCGCAAACCGCCGCCGGGCCGTGCCCGAAATACCCTTGAGCATCAGCGTTTCCGGCACCGCGGTCGCGGCGCTCGGTGTTCCCCAAATCGTTCCGGACGCAGGACGCGCTTCCAGGGCCAGCAGCCGGGTGATATTCGTTTGCGACAGCGTATTGTCCGCTCCGGCCCTGAACCAATCCAGAACCCGGTAAAAGCGGAAGTCGTCCGCGGCCTTTATCAGGGTGTTGATCTGGCCCCGTGTGTAGGCATTGGCAAGAATCACTTGCTTTTCGATCTGCTCATTCTTTGCCAGCATCAGCTTGTAAGCCACGAGTTCGCAGAAGCCTTCAATGGTGTCCGCGTCGATCTCTCGATCCTCCTTCACATTTTCATGCAGCCAGACATGGGCGTATTCGTGAGCGCTGATTGCCATGAGCCTGGCCCGGTTCAGGCCGCTCAGGAGATAAATCCGGTGATCCATGGCCTGGCCCGGGAGCTGCCGCGTGCGCGTCATTCCCAGCGTCGAATAGTTGCCGTGCGCATCGTTCCTTTCCCCGAGCAGAATCCGCATCTCCTTCGCATCCACCAACGTCACCGTCATGTTCCGCTCCGGCATCGTTCCGGAATCGCGAAACATGCGAATAATGTCGCGCTTTGCGCCTTCGAAAATGCGCTCGGCCTCTCTCGGGGAGAGAACCGCGTCATCGGCGTGGAGCTGGCATAAAACCCGTCCGTCCGAAAGCGCGCGGAAATCGACCTTCGCCGGGACGCTGCAGACGAAACAACGAGCGGGGAGCTGGCTGCATGTTTCACAGACGGGCACCGGTTCGGCCAAAGCCGCGCTTTTGATGATCAGGTAGCGCCCCGTGATCGGCTCGCGACAGGCCCTGCACTCCGGCGCTTCCTGGCCGCGCGCAACCGAGGCAAAGCAAAACAAACTCAAAATGAAACAACCCAATCTCATGCTGGCGCTTCCGCAAATTGCGGCGACCGAAAAGCTCAACCTCCTCAGCATCACCAGCGCCAACTATCCGGGGTGGAATGGGCATTGGGCCGCTCACTGTCCCAGGGCGGCACTCGCAGGCTGGATTGCCCCGGCTCGACTGCCCTGCCCTGTTCTGCAGCAAGCCCTGCATGGCCTGGTTGTCAGATCAACTTCCCGCGCGCCCCAACTCAACGAGTGAGAAATGCATACGGCGGTTCACCTTGCCGCCGGATCGAGGACCGCATGGCACGCCCGCCGCAAATATTCCTCGAACTCCCATTCGCCGCTGCTGCCGGTTTGGCGGGTTATCACAAGGTCAAGGCTCGGCACAAAAGCGATCAGTTGCCCGCCGCTTCCCGGCTTGGAGCGCGCGTCCGCCGGTATGCCCGCGCCGCTCCGGCCGCTTTCAGGCCAATGCCGCGCAGGCAATTCCCATCCGTGCGAGAAGACCTGCGGATTGAGCTTCCAGCGCATCTCAGGACTTTTCACGTCATGCGTGGGCGCGGCCGTTTCTTCGACAAACCATTTTGGAATGATTTGCTGGCCGTTCCACCGGCCGCCTTGCAGCATACAGTAAGCAATCCGAGCCAGATCGCGCGCGGGCATGCCCATCCCGTGCGACGGATGCCGGCCGTATTTTTCGCCCCCGTTGTAATACTGAAACCACCAGTGCTCGATGCCCAACGGCTTGAACAACGCCTCAATGGCAAACTCGTCGTATGGCGCGCCCGTCACCTCCTCGCAAACCAGCGCCGCATGAGCCAGCGCATGAGTCGAATAGCCGCAGCCCGTCCCGGGATCGAACGCCAGCTTCTCCGTCCGCGGATCACCGCTGTGGCCGAGAATGTATTCCCACGTCCCATCGTTGCGGGCGCCGGTCGCTTCCGGGCAGATGCCCGAAGTGTGGTTTAGCAATTGTTTGACGGTGATTTGCTGTTTGCGCGGATCGCTCAGCGGTTTCGCCCATGGAATAAAATCAAAAGCCCGATCATCGAAACTCATCTTCTTTGGCGTGCGCCCCTCCTCGCTTCGCTGCGCGGCAATGGCGAGCACCGTGGCGCAAATCGCCTTCGAGACCGACGCCACACGGCGCGAGTCGGTCTTTGCGCTGTTCTCCCGCTCGACCTCGAGCACGATGTGACCTCGCCGAATGACGACCGCGGCGAAGTCGCGTTTGTCCGAGTCCAGCAGCCATTGCCTGAGCGAGGCCAATTTGTCCGGATCCATTCCACCGATGGCGCGAATGTCGATTGGATTCTCGATCGTGCGCCAGCCACCTTGCGATTCGGGCGGCGGAAAATAGCTGGCAGCCGGCTCCTCTCGCGGCGCCGCCTTTCGCACAAACTCGATCACTTGTTGGCGCGCGGCTGCTTCGTCGTCTTTGGGCACCGCAAGGTAGGCCGCACGCATGACGAGTTGATAACGCCGGCCAACTTCGTGATTTGGAATGAACCATTGAAAATCCCACGCCGGATTGCCCGAACCGCCCCCTGAAGGCGACTGGCTGAATCTCACACCGTCCGAGGGCCGGAAGATCAGCGCGAAGGCCATGCCGCGGCACATTCCAAAATACCAGGGCAGAGCGTAACGGTGCGGCGATTCATTGAACACGAGCGTCAGAGGAAAGGCGGGATCGTGGGCGAACGCTCGATTATCATCCCCTGCGCGATGTGTGGAAGAGACGCCATGCTGCGGCGTGACACCTCGAATCCATACGGGCGGCGCACCCGGTTTACCCGCCGGGCTGCCGAGGAAGTGAATGTCCAATGAATCCGGTTGATGAATGTAGCTCGCCCAGAAAAGTCCGATGTAGCCGTTCCGGAAAGTGTTCTTTCGCGGAAGGCACTCAAAAGTCATCTCGATGATTCCCCCATCCAGCAGTTGATACCGCGTGCAGCTTTCCAAACCCCAATGGGGCGTCGCCGCCTGGTGGAGCTCCGCCGTATGCTCGTCGATCACGCGCAGTTCCATCGCTACCTGGCGCGGTTCGAAGAGAATATCACGCGCCTGCACAGTGCCGTCGTGGATATGCTCGAAGTTCAAACCGGCATACGCCGGCACGAACAGGTTCTCCCGCTGTCGAGCGTGCTTGAGCGATGCGATGCCGTGATAACCGGCGCGATGCCCGGGCAGGACGTCGTCATCCACAGCGCGATTGTCCACAATCACGACCTCGATTGGCCCGCGCCGCAGGATCACGTATGGTTTGTCCGGCACCTTGTAGGGAAAGTCCGGTTTGGAAAGCGTTGTTTGAAAGCCTTCCCCACCCTTGGCTGAATCCGCTCTTGTGCCGGCCTCGCTGGGCGCTGCTTCTCGAACGAGCCGGAAAGCCGCTTCCAGCCGGGCATCCTGGCCGGCGCTACCCTGCCCCGCAGCGGGAGCCATGTTCAAGGTGAGTGCCAGGATAAGCATTGCCGGAGTTGGGAGCGCGGTGAACATGCGCCTAGGAGAGCCCGGGCAAAAGCTTGTGGCAAGGCAAAGAACTTTGCCACCCGGCGTAGTCCTTCGCGATCTCAGCCCGAATTTGAAACGCGGTGAGCGACCCCTGTTATTCTGGGTTCGACCGACGTGAGGCGGCTTGATCCAGGGCTTAAAGCACAATAAAACGGCTGGGCAATTTGCCGTTGAAGCGGGATAGTCCCGCGCCCCAAGCGCGGGACGATAGCCGGGCGCCCAAGAGCGCCTCGTAAAGTATGCGAGCCATTCAACTCGAAAAGCCACAAAGTTTTCGCCGGATCGAGGTCGCCGAGCCGGCAGCCCCCGGTTCGGGCGAAGCGCTGGTGCGGATTCATCGCGTCGGAATTTGCGGCACGGACATCGCCGGTTACCTCGGCAAAATGCCCTTCTTCAGTTACCCGCGAATTCCCGGCCACGAGTTAGGCGTCGAAGTCGTGGAGGTCGGGTCCGGCGTTCACAATGTCCAGCCGGGTGATCGCTGTTCGGTCGAGCCCTACATGAATTGCGGTCGGTGCCACCCGTGCGCCAAAGGCAACAGCAACTGTTGCGAAAACTTAAAGGTCCTCGGCGTGATGATGGACGGCGGCATGACCGAGCGCATGGTTCTCCCGGCTCGCAAACTGCACCCGGCCAACCGCCTCACGCAGGAGCAATGCGCCCTCGTCGAGACGCTTGCCATTGGGTGCCATGCCGTCAACCGCGCCAATCCGCGCCCAGGCGAACATGTGCTCGTGATCGGCGCGGGGCCCATCGGGCTGGCGGTTGTCGAGTTTGCCAAACTGTCCGGGGCCAAAACCATCGTCATGGACTTGAACGGCCAGCGGCTCGAATTCGTGCGGACGAAAATGGGGATTACGGACACGATCCAGTTGCAACCCGGCAGTGAAGGAAGGGAGGTTTTGCGGGAGTTGACTGGAGGCGCATTGGCGCAGGTGGTGATTGATGCCACAGGCAACAATCATTCCATGGGGGAGGCCCTCGATTATGCTTCGTTCACCGGAAAGGTGGTTTACGTCGGCATCACCCAGGCGGACATCACTTTCCCGCATGCGCCCGTGATGCACCGCCGGGAATTGACGCTGCTTGCCAGCCGGAACGCGTTGCCCGCCGATTTCACGCGCATCATCAAGCTGATTGAAGACGGCGGGCTCGACACGCGGCCATGGATCACGCACCATGCTTCTTTCGACGATCTTGTGGAAACGTTTCCCGCATTCATAAAACCGGAGTCGGGGGTGGTCAAGGCGATGGTGCACGTGACGAAATGAGGGTTGATGCGCATCAACACTTCTGGCGTTACGAACCGGCGCAATATCCGTGGATTCAATCCGACTGGCCCCTTCGGCGCGATTTTCTGCCGCCCGATCTTGAGCCCATCTTAGGGCAGGCCGGCCTGGATGCATGTGTGGCCGTGCAAGCCCGGCAAAGCCTGGAAGAAACCCGCTGGTTGCTCGAACTCGCCGACCGGCACTCTTTCATCAAGGGCGTGGTCGGCTGGGTGGACCTGCGTTCCGCCGATCTGGAAAGGCAGCTTGAGGAGTTTGCAGTCCGGCCGAAATTTGCCGGGGTTCGTCATGTCGTGCAGGACGAACCGGATGAGCGCTTCCTCTTGCAACCCGATTTCAGGCGCGGGATTGGCGGCCTTGCGCGCTACAGTCTCGTTTACGACATCCTCATCTATCCCAGGCAGCTTCCCGCGGCGGTCGAACTCGCGCGGGAGTTTCCGGAACAGCCCTTTGTCCTGGACCACATGGCGAAGCCTGTGATTCGGGACAGCCTGCTTTCGCCCTGGCGCGAACAGATTCAAGACCTGGCCAAATCGCCCAACGTCACTTGCAAAGTCTCGGGATTGATCACCGAAGCCCACTGGACCAAATGGCGCAAAGCGGACTTTCGGCCCTGCCTGGACGTGGTCATCGAGGCCTTCGGTCCGAAACGTCTGATGTTCGGTTCGGATTGGCCCGTCTGCCTTCTGGCCGGGAGCTACGCTCAGGTCTGCGAGTTGGTCACCGATTACTTCGCGCCGCTGAGTGAACCGGACCGAGAGGCAATCCTTGGCGGAACCGCCGCGCGAGTTTATCGGCTCAAGCGATAAACCATGGGCCGCCTTCAGAAAGGAGGGCGGCTGTCCCCAGCCGCAGCGCCCGCAAGGGATAAACTATGGTTTTAAAAGCCGCTTTCACTTCGTGCCGAGCGATTCGAGATAATCGAGCAGACTGGCAAGTTCCTCCACAGTAAGAGTAGCGGCCAGACCGTCCGGCATGAGCGACTTTTCCAGCTTGTCGCGCTTCACAATGTCCGCCGCCGCAAGTTTCATTTCCTGCGATGCGATGTTCCGAATCGTGACTGCGTCAGCGGCTTCCTCGATAACGAAGCCCTCGACTTCTTCGCCGTCGCGCAGCTCGAATCGATACGCCGCAAATCCCTGCGCAACCGACTTGCTCGGAATCAGAATCGCCTCGGCTATTTCGCGCCGGGGATATGTATTCGCAATATTTCCCAGGAATGGTCCCTTCAATGGCTCGCCGGCCGTGACGGTATGACAGGCCGCGCAGCCCTGTTGCACAAAGAGCTGCTCGCCACGGCTGCGCTCTCCTTTGGCGTTCAAGGCCGACGCCACAGCCTCCCCCACGCTGAGATCGGAAACCAACCGCCCGGACGGACCCTTTTCTGCCAAATCAATTTTGAGCGCTTTGGCGGCACGCTTCGCCGCTTCGGCGACCCGGGGATCGCCATCGTTTGCCGCCCCGCGGAGCTTTTCCGCCATCGAGTCGTCGCGCGCCAGAATCATGGCCTCGATAATTCGCGCACGGCGGGCCGGATCCTCCCAACCTGCTTCCAGAGCCTCCCGGGCAGCCGCAGCGGCCTTACGCCGCCGATCTTTCGCCTTCCCGGCCCGCTTGAGCAAGGTGGCGTCGGCCCACACGGCCGATTCATCAGTGGCGTTGTCCGCCCGCTCGACCAAAACGTCATAATGTTTCTCGGTAAGCCGCGCGCTAAAAAATGTCTCCGCCAGCCGGCGGTTCTTCCCGGTCTCGAGCAGCGAAGGCAAGACCATCAGCGCGGCCTGAATCGCGCCGGGACTATCTGCCTTCGTCAACGCCACAAAAGCATTGCGGCGCGCCTCTTCAGCCGCCTCGCCAGCGCCAGCAATCTTTCCCAAAATCGCCACAGCCTGGACCGGGATCGAGTCCATGTCCGCCAGACGCTTCGCCAGCAACGCGTCCGGCAGCGCGCCCTCCTTGTGCAGCTCGATCATCTTCGCCACGGCCTCGCCGGACAAAACGCGGTGCCGCAGAAGCTGCAACGAGAGAAAAACCGCCTCGGCGGCATCGGCCTTTTCGAGCGCGATTCTCAAGGCGGCGGCGATTGGCGGAGTTTCACTCCAATCTTCGGGCTGATAGTAGGGCCCGCGCGTATCCGGCCGCGTTCCCCAACTGTTCCCCTTCCACTTTCCTTCGGTAGAGTGCAGGCGGCAGAGCGCGATCAGCAACCCATGGCGGCGGGCCGGCTCCCGTTCCGTCTCCAGCCGCCGAAGCAGCTCACCCGCAACCCCGGGCTCGTGCAACCTTTGCAAAACACGGAATGCTCCGGCGCGAACGGCGGAGCCTGCCTCGCTTCGATCCAGCACCGCCAGGCAGGTTTCGCTCGCTCGCAACCTGCTCAACGCTTCTACCGTGGTATGAGCCACTACTGGATCGCTGTCCGCAAGAAGCGGGACCAGGGCGGAGGCATGATCGGTTTTCCCCAGGCGCGCCAGGCCGATCACCGCTTCGTTTCGAATCCGCGCATCGTCCGCAGTCAGCGCCTTCAAGATGGGTGCGACCGGCACCCCCTCGAGCTGATCCGCCCGATCCGTCAGCGCGCGGATCGCCCAGGCGGCAATGCTGGAATCAGCGGCCAGTTTGGCCAAGGCGGAATGAGACTCTACGCCCCACTTTTGCTTCAACAGGAACAGTGCTGCCACCCGGCTTGAAAGTGCCTTGTTGCGGTCGCCCGCCAACTGTTCCAATTCCCGCAACTCGCCATCCCCACGCGGACGCTGAAGCAATTCGCGCTGCGCAGCCAAACGCCGGCGATGGCTTGGCCATTCCAGCATTTGGATCAATGCCCGCTCCCTGGCCGCGCCAAAATCGGACAGCGGATCGCGGCTGAAACCTTTCGGCGTTAACCGGATGATGTAGCCCACGTCCGGCCCCGCCCAGTTGAAGGTAGCCCCCTTCCAACTCGCGACATAGATGCGGCCAAACGCATCCACATCCAAATCGGTCGGCCGGGTCACCCCAACGAACTCCTTTTGGTCCACCCGAAAGGTCGCTCCATCAGCAACAAGGGGATGACAATAAATCCACCCGCGTCCCCAGTCTGCGGTAAAGGGAGCATTATTCCATTTTGCCGGAATTCCCGGTTCATCAATCCAGGCGGCGCCGCAACCCGAACCCCCACCGTAATCCGCCAACGGCTTCACGATTTCCTCTGAAAAATTCTTGTACAAGGTCGGGTAGCCATGTTCCTCCAGGCCGGTGAAGTGATGAAAGCGAACATCCCAGCCGTCACCGTCATTCGTGTTGTCCCGGGCAAAGCCATCCAGCAGCGGGCCCAGCGCCACTTCGAGAATGTTCCGGGTCCCACTTGCAAACAGTTCCAGGCCGGTGCCGTCCGGACGCACCCGCACCACCCCGCCGCCGCGAAGCTGGAGTTTGCGGCCATCGGTGCCTTCGGCTTCCATAAATCCAAAATCACCGATGGCCGCATACAACCAGCCGTCCACGCCCAGTCCCAATCCATTGGACGTATGGTCCGCTGGCCGGTCCTTGAAGGTGAACGCGATGTCTTTCACCAAAAGTTTTTCCTCATCCGCCACACCATCCCCGTCGCGGTCGATGTATGCCGAGATGTGCGGCGGATGGAGGAGGTAAAGCCGGTCCCGATCCCAGACCAGTCCACGAGGCGAATCCACATCTCTCACGAACTCGGTCACTTCATCCGCCCGCCCGTCACCGTCGTGGTCGCGAAGCCGCAAGACCCGGCCGCGATGCGAATCCCGCCCCAGCGAACCATTCCCATCGCTTGAGACATAAAGCGTTCCATCCGGAGCAGCGGCCACAAATACCGGGTAGTTCGCCAGCGGAGGCGCGGCGAAAAGCGTCGCCTCGAATCCTTCCGGAACCTTGATCTCCTTCAAAAGTTCGCTCTCGCGGCGACGCGACTCGGCCGCGGCGGCGGCGGAAGAGCCGGGGACATCAGCAGAAGGGTCTTTCCCATCCTTGTTGTTGTTTGCCTGCGGCTTGTCCTCTGCCGGGGCGGGTTTGAGGTAATCCTCGTTCAGCTTGTCGCACGCCCAGAGGAGGCCGCGCGTGACCAGATCAAGGTATCGAGGATCGCCTACGAGCGTGTTGTTGTGACCGAGCGTGGTGCTGAAAACCCGGCCCTGGCCGTACTCGTTCACCCACACGACGACATACTCGTTTGTGGCCTTGCCGGTGTCCTGCTTTCCGCGGGCAAGCGGCGTGGCGGTTTCGAAAATCTTGACGTTGTTATAAAGCTCCTCGTTGCCGGTGGTCCAACCCGCGAGCGGTTTGGTGATCGGATGTTCCTTGTCCACAAAATCGATCTGAATCGGCTTTTGAGGACCGTGACTGGTGGATTGAATCCCGCAAAAGCGGAACCAGTCATCCGTCCCCGTGCGGTAACAGTGCATGGCGCAATGCAGATTCACGGCGGGCACACCGCCTTTGTGCGCGTTCAGGATGTTCTGCACATAAGGCTGCTCCTTCACGTCGGCCGAACATTCGTCGTGGATGACAACGTCATAGCCCTTGGCCCAGTCCGGTTTCTCATAGATATCGAACCGCGCCCGAGTGCTGCGGTCGGGCGAATAGAGGACATCCACTTCGACGCGGGCGCGGGCTTCGATGCCCTTTTTCAGCAGGTCCTTTTGCGTGGCGTAATCGTGGCAGCACCCGCCCGCGATCAAAAGGGCTCGCAGCGGCTTGACCTCGGCCCCCGCGGCCGGAATGCCGAGGAGCAACAAAAGAAACAATGATTTATGCATGGCGTTTTGGACGCAACTTCAGGGGATTTGTTTCAAAAAGAAACCGCCGTGGCCAATCGTGCCAGCAATCCTCATTTTGCGGAGCGCGGCCGGGACGCGAGAACCAGCATCATATCGACCCGTTCGCCGAATACCAACCGCCTGGCGTCAGCCTCTAAACCGATTCGTTGATCAGGACTGCCGCGCCTTCCAAACGCCCTTCTCTCAGTGCGCTCAAAGCTTCGTTGGCTTTTTGCATTGGGTAGGTTTGCACCTGGGTTCGAACCGGAATCTGCGGGGCCAGTCGAAGGAATTCCTCCCCATCGCGCCGGGTCAGATTCGCCACCGAGCAAAGACTGCGTTCCCCCCAAAGAATGGAATAGGGAAAGGACGGAATGTCGCTCATGTGAATGCCGCCGCAAACGACCGTGCCCCCTTTGCCAATCGCCCGCAGCGCCTGAGGCACCAGTTCCCCGACAGAAGCAAAAATGAGCGCAGCATCCAATAATTGCGGCGGTTGCTCATCCGAACCCCCGGCCCAGACCGCTCCAAGACGCCGGGCGAAACGCTGCCCTTCAACATCTCCGGACCGAGTGAAAGCGTAAACCTCACGGCCCTGATGCCGCGCCACCTGAGTGATAATGTGAGCGGCGGCTCCAAATCCATAAATCCCGATTCGTTGCGCTTCGCCGGCTTTTCGCAGAGAGCGATAGCCGATCAGACCAGCGCAGAGCAAGGGGGCGGCTTCGGCATCAGAGTAATCTCCCTGGACCGGAAAGCAGAACCGTTCGTCGGCAACAGTGTATTCTGCATAACCGCCGTCGAGCGTGTAGCCGGTGAAGCGCGCCCGGGCGCAGAGGTTTTCGCGGGCTGATTTGCAGAAAACGCACTCTCCACAGGTCCAGCCCAGCCACGGAATTCCGACTCGGTCGCCAATCTGAAACCGCGTGCTGCCCCGGCCGAACCTTTCAACTCTGCCCACAATTTCATGCCCCGGGACCAACGGCAGTTTTGGGTCGGGTAGCTCACCATCGACGACGTGCAAATCGGTCCGGCAGACGGCGCACGCCGAAACACGCACCAGCACCTGCCCGGCTTCCGGCTCCGGCACCGGGACCTCCCTCTCCCGAAGCGCTTCGCCAGTTCTTTCCAAGACCATCGCGCGCATAAAGGTTTCTGTCCTGAGCCGCTCTTCTCACCATCGAAATGAAAGGAATTGGTCCGCTTCGATTTCGATCCGGCAGCCGAATCGAGCGCACTCCCGATGCAACCTTTCTTGCAGCCATTGGGCGTCCTCATCCGAGGCATGCTCAAGCCGATAGTCCCGCCGTCGCGTCGCCGTCGCGGGAACTCCGCGCGCGCCATCCCGCTTCAATCCATTCCTACGGCCCTTGCCGCGCGCGCTCCGGTCAAAGCTATCTTTGTTCGTTAAACGGCACAGAGTCAGTTTGGTTTCAGCGTGCAGTTCGGATCGTCGTCGGTGCTCGCCATTTGCCTGGCAAGACCAGTCTGAGTGAATTGGTGGGCGCTTCCGTCAGCCAAAACCATATTGCCGGCGTTGACGTGCACGGTGTTGTCCCAACGCGGATTGTCGGTGACTCTGAGCCGAGTGATGAATCCGAAGATCGCCGCAGGTCCGCACCCCTCTCCATCTCGTCCGAGCAGATTGCGATCACCGGCAACGTGCAACGCCGGTGTGTCCGGCCGGGCGCCCGTCCCGACCACATAACTGATGGCTGCGTTCTCCAAGGTGCGCAGCCCGGTCGCTGAACTGGAGAAATCGCTGGCGATTTGCTTCGCGGGGTCACTGGGGCAGTGAAGGATTTTCGGAGTGACGAGTTCGTTGGTCATGGTGATGAAGTGCTGCCAGGTCTCTAACAGCGTCTTGCTCCCGCCCTCTGAGACATCGACGGTGGAGGGAAACCTCTCGCTGTGATCGCCCGCCCACATGATGAGGGCGAGGCCGATCTGCTTGTGGTTGTTCAGGCACGCGGTGCGTTGCGCTCTCGCCTTGGCCTTCGCTAACGATGGCAGCAACAGCGCCGCCAGGATGGCGATGATGGCAATGACGACCAGTAACTCGATCAGCGTGAACGCGCTCCGCGGCAGAATGTTGTTTTTCATGCCGATGCCTCTTGCGACACAAATTTGGACGCCGCGTGTTGCCGCCATCTTCATACGATTTACCTGCTCACAAGCGCCGGTGCCCGCCTAGACCATATGGCTTAACAAAGTGAAAGAGCGGGTGTTTGATTCCGGTGATGGTGAACGTGGGTTATCCGCCGCCAGTAATAGCCACCGCCGAGGCTGTGCAATCCCCAACACCAAACCAAGCAAGAGAAAAGAAACCGCAGAGGCGGCCATCCGAACATTGGCCCATGCGACTGCGAACCACGGAATGAGAGGCCAACCATACGCAGGCTGCTCCAGTCCGCCTTTGGTGAGATAAGGTGGCAACACCAAACAGCACACGCCGCCAATCGCAGCAACCGCGCACAACGCGATAAGCTGCGGCGAAATGAGGCGTGAATCAGTGGTCCGCATGATCGGGCGGCACCAGGTAGATGCAGGCGGTTAACCCGCCCAGATCCCCCTAAGAACCGAGCATGAGAGTTTCCCCTCACACGGCTCGGGCCTTTCTAACACCAACCCGGTCGCGGGCTGCTCCGCTGCTCGATAAATTCGATGCATCCTTGCAGTGCATCGGAATCGTCTCGCCCAATTTGACAATACTGGTCTGTGGCCGTTGGCGCTGCGCTCCATTGGGCGGCAGCTTCGGGACGCACCGAGCGACGGGCGTTCGGTTCATTTTCCTCTTGGGAAGAGAAATCCAGGTCCCATGATGGAATCAATCATGTTGCCTTTGATGACGATGTCGGGTGCGTAGAATCCGATGTGTCCGACTTCCCTGCCATCCTGCAGATCTTTGGCCGCCTTCAATGATTCTTGCCACGCGTGTGCCAACGGCCCACTCGGTGCGGCGTCAGTGCGCCGCTTGATTATGAATGTGGCTTTGTTGGATATGACTTGAACCCTCGTGACCGGCATTCCGTTCCACGTATCTCCAGTGAACGCTGGATCGTGGTCGTCCCGGATCAATGTAATACGTGTCTTCGCCTCTGCGACTTCTATCGTGATCACGCTTTCTTCGATGGCGACCTTTTTGACTTTCAAGAGGGTGACATCTGCATCTGAGGCGGCGCGAGCTGATGCTGTGAAAAAGACAAAGACTGCAAGAACAGAGGCGAGTAATAGTTTCATGGCACAAAGTTTCGTCACAAGTTGCGCCTTAATTTGTCATGTGTCGGTAAGACGATTGTAAATTGTTTGTTCGCGCGGGCGCGTGATGCTGTCTAGACCATATGGGCTTAACAAAATGAAAGAGCGGGTGTTTGATTCCGGTTTGAAACGTGGGTTATCCGCGAGTGCGGACCGATCCACCCTGTTAGAAACCCGGCACGAGGCTGAGCGGCGGTGAAGGGGTCGGTTCTTAGTATTGACAAGTCACTTTCACTTCTTCTCCCGGCGGCGATTCCAATACAACAAATGCGTCAGGTGCGTTTTGGTTCCCATCCGGAACGCGATCCAAGCCGCTGTCATGTCGTCTCATCACGCAATCGCCGCGCAACCCGAATCTTCT
>CAZCUL010000309.1:0-7540 GCA_964501475.1 uncultured Verrucomicrobiota bacterium
CAGCACAAGCCCGATTTGCTGGTGGAGAGCCTGGAACAGGTGCCCGCGGAAAGCCTGTGCCATGAATTGTGACCGTTTCGTGCTGGAAAGGCCGGGGCGATTACTCGCTCAACGCCACCACCAGGTCAATAATGGTGCGAAAGCCAGGCTCGGCAGGTAGTCCGCCAACTCCACCTTTTTAATTTCGAGAATGATAAGCGCGATGCAGAAGACCAGCATTCCTCCCGTGGCATTCACCGAATCAACCAAAGCCTGATCTTGCAAATAGGGAGAGAGCAGCCGCGCCGAAAGGGTAATCGTTCCTTGATAGGCCACCACCGGAATCACGGAAAGGATGGCTCCCCAGCCGAAAGTGGTGACAAAGGCCATGGTGGCCAAACCATCCATGACCGCCTTGATGCCCAAAGTCTGCCATTGGCCGTCCAAGCCGTCCTGGACCGCGCCAAGAAGCGCCATGGGGCCTACACAAAAAAGAATGGTGCAGGTAATAAAACCTTCGCTGTGGCGGCGCCTGCTTTGCGGATTGCTCAGTTTGTCCTTTGCATAACGTCCCAGGTGGTTCAGGCCCTTCTGGATGTGGAGCAATCGACCGGTGATTTTGCCAACCGTCATCGCCAGAATCACGATGAGAAGTTGCTTCGCGACCGACCCGAATCCTCCGCCCAGGCTCAAGAGGGTCATTCGGAGGCCCACGACAGTGGTCAGCATGCCTAAAAGGATTTTCAAGAAAATCTGCGTTGACGGCTTGATCTGCCTGGTAAGCGTCAGCCCGGCAACGCCGCCAATCAGAATCCCCGCAGCGTTCAGAATGGTGCCGGTCACCCCACAACTCAATCACGCCCGGTGCCGGCTGGAAAAGAGAAAAGCAAACGACGCCAACTGGCCGGCAAATCTCCACTTGTCAGTTGAGGGGTGCAGACTTAGACTACCAGCCGTGGTGAGCAGGAAGAGCGTTTCGAATCAGGAGTTTCTCACTTTTGTCCGGCAGTATCTTTCCATGGATGCTTGCATCCGCGAGTTGGATGCGCCGGATCAGGCGGGCCGTGATCTTATTCCCGGATCGTTCAGTGACAACGAGTTTTACCGTTTCAATGCCGAGGGTCTGGCGGCATTCTGCCATGCCATAGAGGATTTCGCGCTGGAAGAGGCGAACGGCAAACTGCTCGCGAGCTTCCAGGATTTCAAATACTTCGAGGCTGACCGGGAGCGTTACGAGCAATTGGCCATCACGATTGATTCGGTGGAAGTTCTGGCAGCCGGCCGGATGCCGCGTCGAATTCCGCGCGTTCGATTTGTCCGCGATCCCAAAGGGGCCTGCCGGGATTTCCGGCTCATCCTCTACGAGGGAAAGCGCCGGCAAGCGATGCTGGTGGGGCAACAGATCAACAGAGCCGATGCCGCCGAAGAGAAGGAGTTTTGCGGCTGTTACACTTTCAGCCCCAGTTTGATTCGGCGTTTGCGCCACGACCTCGATGACCTGGTGGGAGGGCGCTGTTCGGCCTTGCGTGAGTTTATGCGGTTGCGCGCCATCGACCAGGCCGCCAAACAGATTCAGCGTGAATTCTCGCGCGAGAAGGAGGCCCTGGATGCCGCCATGCGCCGTTTGCAAATGGAGGCGGAGCGTTATCCCATCGCGAACCTCACATCGGAACTGGAGCGCGGGCTGTCCCGTTTGAATCAATGGAAAACCCGTTTGCCCCAAATGCTCGCCCAGGCCGAGGCGTGAGCCATGATCGAGCTGGTGCAATTTCCCTGGAGTCCATTTTGTCTTGCCCAGAAGCGCATCCTCGAGTTCAGCGACGCGCCCTTTAAAGTGATCAATATCCCGCCCACCGACCGCTCTCTCGTCTGGCGCCTGACGCGTGAACGCTACTATCAGGTCCCTGTGATCAAAAACGGACGCACGGTTGTGTTCGAGACCGACGAGGCTTCCCAGGTCATTGCCAAGTACCTGGACTCGGAGCTTGGCCTGGGCCTGTTTGCATCCGGATGGGAAGGGGTGCAAAAGATCGTCTGGCGTTACATCGAAGACCAGATCGAAGGGACGACCTTTAAGCTGAACGACGCTTATTACCGGGAGTTTGTGACAGCGAGAGAGCGTTTGGGTTATGTTCGGTTCAAGGAACGAAAATTTGGCCGGGGCTGCCTGGAGCACTGGCTGGTGCAGCAGAAGGCCCTGCTGGCGGAATTGATTCAGCGCCTGACGCCTTTCGAACAGATGTTGCAAGACAGGCCGTTTCTGCTCTGTGAACGGCCCCTTTTCGTCGATTTCGATCTCTGGGGCATGCTGGCGAACTTTCTTTTCTCGGGCCATTACAAGTTCCCCAGCGCGCATTCCCGGCTCAAACGCTGGTACGAGCGAATGAGCGGTTTGAAACGCGCCGAATTCTCGCGGTGAAAAACTACATTCTTGATACCAACGTTCTCCTTCACGACCCCCATTCGATTCTTAGCTTCGAGGAAAACGCCGTTTTAATCCCGATTGAAGTGATCGAAGAAATCGATCGATTCAAGCGCGAATCCTCCGAGCTGGGGCAGAATGCGCGCACGGTCTCCCGCATGCTCGACGCTTTTCGCGCCGAGGGGCGTTTGAGTGAAGGTGTCAACCTGCCCAACGGCGGGCGGCTCAAGATTGTTTTTCGGGAAAAACGCCCGGCGAGGAGCCCGGAGGGGAATAATCATAACGCCGACAGCCGCATCCTGGAATTGGGTTTGCACTTTCGAAAAACCCACCCGCGCGCCCGCACGGTCCTGGTCAGCAAGGATATCAACCTGCGAATCAAGGCCGACGCTCTCGGAATGCACGCCGAAGATTACGAGTCGGATCGTATTCTGCTCAAAGACCTTTACACAGGCACCTTTGAATGGGCGGTGCCGGCGGAGCGGATGATCAGTTTTCGTACGAATGGCGAGCTGGCGTTGAACGGGGCGCGCAGTTGTCTGCCGAACGAATACTGCACTCTCACGGAAGAGGGGCACCCCAAACGCACCGCGTTGACCAAGGTGGACCTGCAAGGCGCCAAACTGGTTCCGATCATTGATTCGCGCGACGGTATTTGGGGCATCAAACCGCGCAACCGCGAGCAGCATTTTGCCTTTGATGCGCTCTTGAACGACCGGATCAAGCTGGTGACGTTGATGGGCAAAGCGGGCACGGGAAAGACCCTGCTGGCAATGGCGGCCGGTTTGAAGCGGACGGTGCTGGATCGCGAATTCCGGCGGTTGATTGTAGCGCGCCCGACGGTTTCGATGGGTCGGGAACTGGGTTTTCTCCCAGGCACACTGGAAGAGAAGCTGAATCCCTGGATGCAGCCCATCCAGGACGCGCTGGACTTGCTGAGCGATCTGAATATGGGACAGGAATCCCGTCGCAGCCACGACCTGATCCGTTCCGGCAGCATCGTAGTTGAAGCTCTCAGCTACATCCGGGGACGAAGCATTGCCAACCAATTCGTGGTGATTGACGAAGCGCAGAACCTCACCCCGCTCGAGGTGAAGACGATTGTCACCCGGGTGGGAAACGGCACCAAAATCGTTTTCACGGGCGACCCGCATCAAATTGACAACCCCTACGTCGATTCGTCTTCGAACGGATTCAACTACGTCGTGAGCAAGTTCAGGGAACAGGCCATCGCCGCCCATGTCGAGTTGACCAGAGGCGAGCGATCGGAATTGGCTGAGCTGGCCGCGAACCTGTTGTAGAATCGCGGAGGGATTTACCGGGGGAAGTACGCTTGCGCAGGCGGCGGCGTTTTTTATACTGGACCCCGTGAGCCGAATCGTTCGCTTCGCCCTCAGATGGTTTTACCTTCTGGCTGTAGTCTGTTGCCTTTCCTATTTGGCAGCCCATCTGATCCAGCACAGCCCTTGGTACCAGCAGCATTTGTATCGGCAATTGGTGGAGGGCGATGGGACTGAACGCCTCGAAGCGGCCGGCGCTCTTGCACAGTTGGGATGTGAGGAATACCTCCTCGAGGCCTTGAAGTGCGAAAATCCCAATGTGCGCACTGTGGCCCGCCGGGCCTTGGAGCACCTTTGGTTTACGGCTGCAGGCGATGAAGCCTACCATCTGACCATGACCGCCTATCAGGAGGCGAATCAGGAAAACCATCAGACAGCTTTGGCCATTTTGAATCGGTTGGTCGAAAAATTCCCCGGCTACGCCGAAGGCTGGAACCGCCGCGCTTCTGTCTATTGGGAAATGGGCCAATACGACAAATCCATGACGGACTGTGAACGAACGCTTAAACTGAATCCACAGCACTATGGAGCATGGCAGGGGATCGGTATTTGCAAACTGCAAGCCGGCGATATTGCCGGCGCCTGCGAGGCCCTGCGGCAGGCGCTTCGCATCAACCCGTATGACGAACCGACGCGTCAGTCTCTCCGGCGTTGCGAAGAGCTGCTGCGCATCTATCCCCATCCCAGCAAAATGGAGAAGCGGTTTGACTTGATTTAATCGCGGGAAGCCTGGTGCCGGGCTGGGCAAGCCGGCTTCCGGGACAAAGCACCCGATCTTCGCAAACGCGCTATTGACAGAGACTAATCAGAAACGGGCTTGGCAGGGTGGCGGATTTTCCCTAGCTTCTCTCGCGTGACCGTGGTCTTGCGATTGATCGGCGTGATGAACGCAGCGGTTTGGTTCGGAGGCGCCTTGTTCTTTTCTTTTGGCGTCGCTCCAGCGTTTTTCAGCCAGGAAATGAAGGGTCTCTTCGGCGAGGTTTATACCGGAGTGATCGCCCAGCTTGTCTTCGAGCGTTATTTCGTCCTCTTCTACTGGTGCGGCGCCATTGCCGTCGTGCATCTCCTCGCTGAATGGGTTTATCTGGGCAAACCGCTCCACCGCCTCACGCTCGGAATCCTGATCGGCGTTTATTTGATCGGACTATTTGGCGGCTTGTGGCTCCAGCCCAAGCTCCAGCGGCTTCACCAGACCAAATATGCGCGGGCTGAATTGGTCACGCCCGCATTGCGAACTCAGGCCGCTCGAAGCTTTCGCATCTGGCATGGTGTTTCCGAAATCACCAACCTCTTGGCGCTTGGAGGCTTGGCTGTTTACACCTGGCGCGTCAGTAATCCGCCCAATCAAACCCGCTTCAGCAGCGCCGCCAAATTCCGCAGTTGACAAAGCCCGGTATTTGTCAAAGTTGATTATGTAGATGAAGCTTCGGGGGGCTTTTTGGGGAGCTTCCCTTAGGGTTATGATCTCGAACGAACGTCCATCTTATGGTTCTTCCTCCTTGGGCGGTGACGGCCAAAAACCGCGCGTCAACGAAGAAACTATAAAAACCGGCAAAATCCAAATCGAGCGGAAGACATTCGTTTTCGCCCTGAAAGAGAATCCGCGCGGCCGCTTCCTGCGCATCACCGAAGACGTCAACGGGCGGCGCGATACCATCATCATTCCCGCGCCCGGTCTCGAAGACTTTCGGCAGTTGCTGGAAGAAATGCTTGAGGCCTCGGCTGCAACGCCGGCGAAAGAAGAATAAAACGCGAGGAGGGGCGGCGCTTCTTTGCTCCGATTCTCCCGAAGCTTTTGTGTGCTAGACAAATCTTTGGTTTCCATGCGTCATCCCTTTGACGCATGCCGCCCGCCGATCTCGAACAGCTCTACCGCAATCATGCGCCGGCCCTGTTTGGGTTCCTGCTGAATTTAACCAGGCACGAAGCAGACACGCGGGACATTTTGCAGGAAGTATTCGCCAAGATTGCGCGAAACCCGGGCTCGATGGACGACGTTCGGGATGAACGCGCCTTCCTCTTGAAGCTCGCTCACAATGCCGCCATTGACTTCTCGCGGCGCCGTTGCACCCGGACCAGGTCGCACGAATCCCTCGCGGCGACCGCCCCGGCTTTCGCCCCCTCGGCCGATCCGGACGAGCAGGCATTCCGTTCCGCCCTTTCGGACGCGTTGGCCGGGCTTCCGGTCGATCAGCGCGTTGTGGTCCACCTCAAACTCTGGGGCGGATTCACGTTTGAGCAAATTGCCGAGACGCTCGAAATTCCTCCAAACACCGCCGCCAGCCGCTATCGATACGGCTTAGACAAATTGCGGCAGACGCTGCGTCCTCTTTACGACGAAATTAAATAGCGGCTTATGCGTGATCAGGACGACTTCGAACGGCGGCTGGCGCGGCAACCATTGCGGACTCCGCCGCCCGAATGGCGCGGGGAAATCCTGCGAAACGCGCGGGCAGCCATTTCGCCTGTCAAAGAACGGGAGATGACTCCAGCCTCCTCATGGTGGCGCCAACTGCTATGGCCCTGCCCACAAGCCTGGGTTGGACTCGCGGCCGCATGGGCCATTGTCGCAGGCCTGAACTGGCTTGCGCAGGATGAAACCGCGCCTCCCTCAGATCGAGTCGCACAGACTTCGGCTGAGGTTCGTATCGTCCTGGCCGAACAACGGCGGCTATGGAAGGAGTTACTTGGGGAAGTGCCGCCGTCTCGCGAACCCGCTTTGCCGGCGGAGGACGGCCCTCGCAGTTGGCGCAGCCTGAATCGAGCCTTTATTTAACATGTCCCTCCGATGAAAATCTCCCAACAACTCGGCGAAACCTGGAAGCGAAGCACTACCCGGCGCTTCTGCCTCTGGCTGGTTCGCTGGAGGACCGTTCGAGCCTTTCTCTTTGTTGCCATATGCCTGGTAACGCTCGTCGCGCTTTTCTACGCCATCGAGAACTGGCGTGGCAAACGGGCTTGGGAAGCTTACAAAGCCAGGTTCGTCCAGGGCGGCGGAAAGGTGCGAGTGGCCGAGTTGGTGCCGCCGCCAATCCCTGCTGAGCAGAACTTCGCTCAGACGCCGTTTATCCGGGAAGTCTTTGAAAATCGGGGCCCCTTAACCAATTCGTCACTATACGCCTGGATGCACCGGGTCCGATCCTCAATGCCGACAAGCAGTCAGGGCGATCCATTCGGGCAGCCGATCGATCTGATTGCCTGGGCCAACGCATCCCGCGAGAACCGCGCCGGGGATAACGCGTCTGAGCTCACTCGTGCCCAAGCGGCCGGCGTTATCCTGGGCGAATTGAGGAATTACCAGGAACTCACCGACCAGATTCGCGCCGTGACCGACCGGCCTTATGCGAGATACCCCGTCGCGTGGGAGACCGAAAATCCCTGGGCAATTCTCCTGCCGCATTTGTCGGCGCTCAAAGCCGTAGGCCAGCTTCTTCAAGTTAAAGCTGTGGCCGAATTGGCTGCCGGTCGGACCAATGCCGCTTTCGCAACGACGATGGACATCTTTCGCGTTTCGGACTCGCTGAACGACGAGCCAATTCTCATTTCGCATCTGGTCCGTTTGGCGTTGTTCAACATCGCTTTACAGCCGCTTTGGGAAGGTCTGAATGATCATCGGTGGACTGGATCGCAGTTGGAGGGTTTTGAGACTCACCTGCGCGATCTGCAGTTTCTGGCGGAAATGAAGGACGCGCTTCAGTTCGAGCGAGCGGCGTCCAACGATTTTTTTGAGCTTCTGCGGCGCAATCGGATATATCTGCGCGTTGAACTGGACGGGTGGAGCGACGAACCCGCCAGCGTC